>JBIKTO010000185.1:0-5658 GCA_044348065.1 Cyanobium sp. | reverse complement strand
CGCTGCTGGCCCTGCTGCAGCTGGCCACCCTGCTGATCCTGCTGCTGGCGGCCAACACCGCCTACGCCGATTTCCCGCGGCTGGCGGCCTTCCTCGCCCGCGACGGCTACATGCCCCGCCAGCTGGCCTCCCTCGGCGACCGGCTGGTGTTCAGTAACGGCATCTACGCCCTGAGCGGTTTTGCGGCCCTGTTGCTGATCGCCACCAACGGCAGCGTCAGCCGGCTGATCCCCCTCTACGCGGTGGGGGTGTTCCTCAGCTTCACCCTCTCCCAGGCCGGCATGGTGGTGCACTGGTGGCGGCTGCGCGGCCGCGGCTGGCTGGGCAAGGCGCTGGTGAACGGGGTGGGCTGCGCCATCACCGCCCTGGTGGGGATGGTGCTGCTGTTCACCAAGTTCACCCAGGGGGCCTGGCTGGTGGTGCTGGCGATCCCGCTTCTGATCGCCATGTACCTGCGCATCCGCACCCACTACGACCATGTGGCCCGGCGGCTGCGGCTGGCGCGGGACGTGCGGCTGAAGCTGCCGCCGCCCCCGGCGGCCGGCGGGACGCCCACGGTGGTGCTGGTGGGCCAGCTGCACCGCGGCACCTTCGAGGCGATCCGCTTCGCCCGCACCATCGCCAGCGATCTGGTGTGCGTGTATGTGGATCTCAGCGGCGGCGAGCGCACCCAGGCGTTCCAGGACAACTGGCAGCGGCAGGTGCCGGAGGTGCGCCTGGAGGTGCTGGAGTCGCCCTATCGCTCCCTGGTGGCGCCGGTGAGCGAGTTCGTGTTGCGCTTCGAGCGGGAGCACCGCAAGGACAGCAACCGCTTCTGTGTGGTGGTGCTGCCGGTGTTCGTGACCCGGCACCGCTGGGAGAACCTGTTGCACAACCAATCGACGATCATGTTGCGCAACGCTCTGCGGGCTCAGGGGACGCGGGTGCTGACCACGGTCGGCTTCTACCTCTGAGCCCCCCTCCCGCCGCCCTCCTTCTGACCCTCCCCCATGCCTTCTTTCGTCCAGGTTGCGGCCACCCCGCCGGGGTTGATCACCCTGGGGGTGTTCACACTCGCGATCCTGCTGTTTGTCACCGGCGCCCTGGCGCCAGAGCTGGTGGGACTGCTGGCGGCGGCCCTGCTGGTGGCCTTCCGGGTGCTCAAACCCGATGAGGCGGTGCAGGGGTTCGGCAGCCCCGCCCTGATCACCCTGATGGGTCTGTTCGCCGTTTCGGCGGGCCTGTTCCGCAGCGGCGGCCTCGATCGGCTGCGGGCCCTGATCGGTTCGGACGCCGTGCGCAGCCCCCGGCGCATGATCGCTCTGCTGGTGGGCGTTGTGGGCCCGGTCTCCGGCTTCATCCCCAACACCCCGATCGTGGCCACCCTGTTGCCGGTGCTGGAGAGCTGGTGCCACCGCCGCGGCGTTTCCCCCTCGAAGGTGCTGCTGCCCCTCTCCTTCGCCACGGTGCTCGGCGGCACGCTCTCCCTGCTGGGCACCTCCACCAATCTGCTGGCCAGTGATGTGAGCCGCCAGCTCGGTTACGGCTCCCTGGAGCTGTTCAGTTTCACCGCCATCGGCATCCCGGTGTGGCTGCTGGGCAGCCTCTACATGCTCTGGGCCAGCGACCGGCTGCTGCCGGACCGGGGCCTCGATCAGGACGACCTGCTGGGTGGGCTGGCCCGGGCGGGCTACCTCACCGAGGTGCTGATCCCGCCGGGGTCGGAGCTGATCGGCCAGACCCTCCATGCCAGCCGCCTGCAACGGCGCTTCGATGTCGACGTGCTGGAGCTGCAGCGGGGCCAGGAGATCTTCGGCGCCCCCCTGGCGGAGCGGATCCTGCAGGGGGGCGACCGGCTGGTGCTGCGCTGCAACCGCGACACCCTGTTGCGCCTCCAGCAGGAGCACACCGTGGTGCTCTCCCCCGCCGGCGAGCAGGAGGAGGCGATCCAGGAGCTCTCCCGCCCGGAGGTCACCACCCAGCGGATCGTGGAGGTGCTGCTGCCCGCCGGCTCCACCCTCGCCGGCGCCAGCCCCCGCGACCTGCGCTTCCGCCAGCGCTACAACGCCACCTTGATGGCGGTGCGGCGGGGCAACCAGGTGCTGCGCGAACGGCTGGGGCGGCTGGTGCTGCAGGCGGGGGATGTGCTGCTGCTGCAGGCGCCGGTGGATGCGATCCGCGGCATGCAGGCCAACAACGACCTGGTGCTGCTCGACGAGTTGGAGAAGGATCTGCCCACCACCAACCGCAAATGGGTGGCGGTGACCGTAGCCGCCCTGGTGATCCTACTGCCGATGCTAAAGCTGCTGCCCCTGCTGGCGGCGGTGCTGCTGGCGGTGGTGGCGATGGTGGCCACGGGCTGCCTGCGCCCTGGCGAGCTGCAACGCGCCATCCGCTGGGATGTGATCCTGCTGCTGGGATCCCTCTCCAGCTTCTCCGTGGCGATGCAGAAGACGGGGCTGGCGGAGGCCCTCGCCGGCGACCTGCTCCAGTCCCTGCGGGGGTGGCCCGCCTACGCGGTGCTGCTGGTGGTGTTCGTGCTCGCCCAGCTGTTCACGGAGGCCCTGAGCAACGGCACCACGGTGGTGCTGCTGATGCCAATCGCCACCGAGCTGGCGAAGGGACTCAACCTGCCGCCGATGGCCTTCATCTACGCCATCCTCTTCGCCGCCAGCCAGAGCTTCCTTACCCCGATCGGCTATCAGACCAACCTGATGGTGTTCGGCCCGGGTCGCTATCGCTTCCTCGACATGACCCGCTATGGCGCACCCCTCACCCTGGGCCTGGCCGTGATCGTTCCCTGGCTGATCTGCCGCCACTTCAGCCTCTGAGCTCCCCCGATCAGCCCTTCAGCCCTCCGCCGCCGTGCCCGCCACGGGCCCGAAGCGGCGGCGATGGCGCAGCGAACTCCAGAAGGCGAGCAGCAGCAGCAGCAGGCCGATCAGGCCGGTGAGCCATTCCGGCACCGCCAGGGCGTGCTGGCGCAGCAGCACCCCGGCCAGCATCAGCAGCCCCAGGGTGCCGATCGCGTAGTGGGCCCCATGCTCAAGGAACACCAGCTGGTCGAGGGCCTTCTCGCGGCTCAGCATCAGGGTGAGCGAGCGGATGAACAGGGCGCCGAGCCCCAGGCCCACCATGATCAGCAGCAGGTTGGTGGTGATCGCGAAGGCGCCGATCGTGCCATCGAGGCTGAAGGAGGCATCGAGCAGCTCCAGGTAGAGCAGGCTGGCGAGCCCGCCGCCGGCCGCCGCCTGCACCCCCACCTGTTCCTCATCGCCGAAGGCATCCGCCAGGGAGGTGCTGAGGATCTGCAGCACCAGGCCGATCACTCCGGCGATCAGCACATCGGCCCGCTGCGCCCCCGGCAGGGCCAGAACGATGCAGAGCAGCAGGATCAGGGCGAGGGCCACCTCCAGCGCCTCGATCCGGCCGGCCGTACTGAGGCGCCGCTCCAGGGGCCGGAACCAGTGCAGGGTCTTGGCCTCATCAAGGAAGTAGCGCAGGAACACCATCAGCAGGAACATGCCGCCGAAGGCGAGGATGCGAGGCTCGGCCAGCTCCAGCAGCTCCCGGTAGCGCCCCGGGTCGTGGAGGGCGGCCTCGAGCGCCGTGCCGAGGCTGACGCCGCCGGCCAGGGCCACCATCAGCAGAGGCCCCACGAAGCGCACGCCGAACACCGGGATCACCAGGCCCCAGGTGAGGAAGAAGCGCTGCTGGCCGGGGGTGAGCCGCTCCAGCACCCGGGCGTTGACCACGGCGTTGTCGAAGGAGAGGGAGACCTCCATCAGCAGCAGCACCAGGGTGACCCAGGCCGCCTGGGGGCCCTGCCAGCCGAGCACCGCCGCCAGCACAACCGCGCAGCAGGCGAGGGGAAAGACCAGGTAGCGGAAGGTCCGCCGCCGCAGGGGGGGCAGCATCGGCAGGTCGGGGCGGCTCCCCATGATCTTCGCCGCCAGAGTGCTGCCCCTCAGGCCCGGGGCTTCTCCTCCCCCGGCAGCCGCTGCTCCAGGCGCTCCAGCAGCTTGGGCAGCACCAGGGTGACCAGCACCAGCAGCAGGGCGCCCAGCCCGAATTCCACCACCCCCTTCACCATCCGCTCGAAGGGAATCCAGCGGCCCCCCAGCCAGGCGAGCGTCACCATCGTCACCGCCCAGAGGATGGCGCCGGCGGCATTGCAGAGCAGGAAGCGGCGGTAGGGCATGCCCACCGCCCCGGCCATCGGCCCGGCGATCACGCGCAGCACCGCCACGAAGCGCCCCAGCAGCACCGATTTGCCGGCGTGGCGCAGGAACGACTCCCGCAGCCGCTCCATCTGCTCGGGCGACTGGCGCAGCAGGTCGCCCACCCGCAGCAGGAACGACCAGCCGGCGCGGCGGCCCACCCAGTAACCGATGTTGTCGCCGAGGATCGCGCCGCTGGCGGCGGCACCGATCACGCCGAGCACGTGCAAGTGGCCGCTGCCGGCGGCGTAACCCCCCAGCAGGGTGACGGTTTCACCGGGCAGGGGCAGGCCGGCATTTTCCGCCAGCATGGCGGCGAAGACCACGCCATAGCCCCAGTGCTGAAGCCACTGGCGCAGGGTGTCCACATCGGCGACGCCTTCAAGCAGTGCCAGTGGCATCTCCATCAGCGGCGGCGGGCCAAGGCGGCTTGCACGGCCTCAGACACTACCGGTTCCCCCGGGCAGGGGCGGGCGGGAGCGGTGGCGCCGCTGCTGGCGCCAGTGCAGCACCGACCAGGTGAGGAAGGCCAGCAGCAGGGGCAGGGCCAGCACCAGCAAGGCCAGCCGGTATTCGTCCACCAGCCCTGGGGCCTGGTTGAGCAGCAGCTGCTCGCCCAGGTAGAGGCCGTAGAGGCCCACCAGGATGCCGCCCTCCAGGCGGGTGATCACCCCCTGGGTCCAGAAGATCGGCAGGCAGGCGAGGGTGGTGAGCACCATGATCGGGAAGTCGCGGTCGATCATCACCCGATCCACCAGCAGCCCATCGCCGGACACGGTGGCGCAGAGGCCGAGGATCACCAGCTGGTTCAGGAGGTTGCTGCCCACCACGTTGCCGATCGCCAGGTCGGCCTTGCCCCGGTAGGCCGCCACCAGGGAGGTCACCAGTTCGGGCATGGAGGTGCCGGCGGCCACGATCGTGAGACCGATCACGGTGGTGCTCACTCCCAGTGAGAGGGCCACGGCGGTGGCGCCCTTCACCAGCAGCTGGGATCCCGCCACCAGCAGCACCAGACCCGCGGCGAGCTTGAGGCCGGAAACCAGGGGGGTGGCCCGCTCGGCCTCATCGATCTCGTTCACCTCATCGGGGTTTTCGCCGGCGGTGCGCATCTCCCAGATGATGTTCATCAGCGTGGCCACCAGCAGGGCCACGCCGGCCTGCCAGGTGACCCGGCCAGCGGAGGCCATGCCCCACACCGCCATCGACACGCCCAGCAGCAGCGGCACATCGCGCTTCACCAGGCGGCTCTTGACGCGCAGAGGCATGATCACCGCGCTGAGGCCCAGCACCACCAGCACATTGAAGATGTTGCTGCCCACGATGTTGCTCACGGCCAGGTTGTCGGCGCCCACCACGCCCAGATTTCCCTGAATGGTGGAAAGCAGGCTCACGAACAGTTCCGGCGCGCTGGTGCCGAGCGACACCACCGTGAGGCCGATCACGATCTGAGGGATGCCGA
>JBIKTO010000184.1:0-5663 GCA_044348065.1 Cyanobium sp. | reverse complement strand
CCGGTCGAGCACCTCGATGCGCAGGCGCACCGGATAGCGGCGGCTCTGGCCCTCCAGGGAGGGGTTCCAGCGCACGGGCAGGCGGCGCTCCACCGGCACCTGGCGCACATTGGCGCAGTCCTGCCGGTGGATGGTGATGCCGTGGTTGCCCAGGGCCACGGTGCCCACGATCGTCTCGCCGGGCAGGGGGCTGCAGCAGCCGCCGATGCGGTATTCGAGCCCCTCCACCCCCAGGATCGGGCTGCCCCCGGGCGCGGGCGGCGGCGGCGACCCCTCCTGGCGGGCCTTGAGGCTGGCGGCCAGCTCCTCGTTGGTGGGCGGCGAGGCGGCGGCGGCGGTGGCCAGGCGCACCTCCTCCCGCAGGCGGTTCACCACCTGCTGCAGGGTGACCCCCCCGAAACCGAGGGTGGCCAGCAGGTCTTCGGTGCCCACCAGGTTGCAGCGGCGAGCCACGCGGGCCAGGGCCTCGCCGTTGAGCAGCAGGTCGAAGCCATCGCGGCCGAGCTCGCGCTCCAGCATCTCGGTGCCGCGCAGCACGTTGTCCTCCCGATGGCTGCGCTTGTACCAGGCGCGGATGCGGTTGCGGGCGGTGGGGGTGGCGACGAAGTTGAGCCAGTCGAGGCTGGGGTGGGCGTTCTTGGCGGTGATCACCTGCACGAAGTCACCGTTCTGCAGCGGTGTGGCCAGGGGGCAGAGGCGGTCGTTGATGCGCACGCCCTGGCAGTGGTTGCCCACCTCCGAGTGGATGCGATAGGCGAAATCCACGGCCGTGGAACCCTTGCGCAGGCCCACCACATCGCCGTGGGGCGTGAACACGAACACCTCCTCATCGAAGAGGTCCTCCTTGATCGAGGCCAGGAAATCGCTGCTGTCGGCGCCGACGCCATCCCTCTGCCAGTCCACCAGCTGCCGCAGCCAGTTGAAGCGCTCGGCGGCGGCACCGGAGGTGGCGGGCGAGCCGCCCTCCTTGTATTGCCAGTGGGCGGCGATGCCGTATTCCGCCACCTGGTGCATCTCGTGGGTGCGGATCTGGATCTCGATCGGCCGGTGCCGGCCGATCACGGCGGTGTGCAGCGAGCGGTAGCCGTTGGGCTTGGGCAGGCCGATGTAATCCTTGAAGCGGCCCGGGATCGGCTTGAAGGTGTCGTGCACCACCGCCAGGGCGCGGTAACAGCTCTCGAGGCTGGGGCAGAGGATGCGCACCGCCGCGATGTCGTAGATCTCGGAAAACGCCTTCTGCTGGCGCTGCATCTTGCTCCAGATGCCCCAGAGGTGCTTGGGCCGGCCGCTCACCTCACAGCTCTGCAGACCCACCGCCGCCAGCCGATCGCGCAGCAGCTGCACCGTGACGCCGAGGCGCTCCTCACGGTCGCTGCGCTTGGAGGCCACCTGCTGCTGGATCTCGCGGAAGGCCTCCGGTTCGAGAATTTTGAACGACAGATCCTCCAGCTCCCACTTGAAGCGACCGATGCCGAGGCGGTTGGCGAGGGGGGCGTAGATCTCGCGGGTTTCGCGGGCGATGCGCTGCTGCTTCTCCGGCTTGAGCGGCGCCAGGGTGCGCATGTTGTGCAACCGGTCGGCCAGCTTCACCAGCACCACGCGGATGTCGCTGGCCATGGCCAGGAACATGCGCCGCAGGTTTTCCGCCTGGGCTTCGGTGCGGTTGGTGAAATGGATGCCGCCCAGCTTGGTGACGCCCTCCACCAGCGCCCGCACCTCGGCGCCGAAGTGGGCCTCGATCTCCTCGGGCGTCACCTCGGTGTCCTCCACCACGTCGTGGAGGAAGCCGGCGGCGATCACCGGCGCGCTGGCGCCGATGTCGCGCAGCAGGTTGGCCACCGCCACCGGGTGGAGGATGTAGGGCTCGCCGCTGGCGCGGAACTGGCCCTCGTGGAGGCGGAAGGCGAAATCGAAGGCGGCAGAGAGCAGGCCCTCGGTGTCGGTGGGGCAGCTGTCGCCGCTGCCGGGGGGCACGTGCTCGATGCAGCGCTGCAGCCACTCCGGCAGGGGGATGGCGTAGTCGGCCGGGGTGTGGATCGGGCGGCGGCGGCCGGCGGCGACCGGCGGGATCTCCTGCGGCGGCCGGGGTTCCGCCGGGGAGCCCAGGGGCGCCTCGGCCGTGGCGGGGGCAGGATCGGGAACCGCTCGCAGCATCGGGACCCGCGGAGATTCCCCATGGTAGGCAGCCGGGGAAAACGGCTGGCAGGTCCGGGCCGGCCGGTGTCAGGATCCGGGCGCACCCCGCCGGTCGCTTCCGATGGCCCCAGCGCCCCTGCTGCGCCTGCAAGACCTGCAGGTGCGCTACCCCGGCGCCGCGGCTTCCACCCTCGACGGCCTCAGCCTCACCCTGGAGCGCGGCGACCGCGTGGCGCTGGTGGGGCCCTCCGGCTGCGGCAAGAGCACGGTGGCGCGGGCGGTGCTGCAGCTGCTGCCCCCCGGCTCCCAGTGCGCGGGCGAGCTGGAGCTCACGGGCCAGGATCCCCGCCGCCTGCCGCGCGCGGCGCTGCGGCGGCTGCGGGGCGAGGCGGTGGGTCTGGTGTTCCAGGACCCGATGACGCGGCTCAACCCGCTGCTGACGATCGGCGAGCACCTGCGCGACACCCTGGCGGCCCACCACGACGCCTGGACGCGTCGGCGGGCGATGGAGCGGGCGCGGCAGCTGCTGGCGCGGGTGGGGATCGACCCGGAACGCTACGGGAGCTACCCCCATGAGTTCAGCGGCGGCATGCGCCAGCGGCTGGCGATCGCCCTGGCGCTGGCGATGGATCCGCCCCTGGTGATCGCCGATGAGCCCACCACCAGCCTGGATGTGGCGGTGGCGGGCCAGGTGATGGCCGAGCTCTGCGGCCTGTGCGAGGAGGCGGGCAGCGCCCTGCTGCTGATCAGCCACGACCTGGCCATGGCCGGCCGCTGGTGCGAGCGGATCGCGGTGCTGGAGGCGGGCCGGCTGGTGGAGGAGGCCGCCAGCGCCCAGCTGCTCACCCAGCCGGCCACCCCCCTGGCCCAGCGGCTGGTGGGGGCGGCGCGGCAGCGGGAGGGCCACCCGGGCAGCGCACCGCCGGTGGGGCCGCTGCTGCTGGCGATCGACGACCTGCGCAGCTGGCATCCGTTACCATCTCTGCCCTGGCAGCCCCGCTGGCTGAAGGCGGTGGATGGGGTGAGCCTGGCGGTGCACGCCGGGGAGACGGTGGGGGTGGTGGGCGCCTCGGGCTGCGGCAAGAGCAGCCTCTGCCGCGCCCTGATGGGCCTGGCGCCGGTGCGGGGCGGCGCCGTGCGGCTGGAGGGCCGCGACCTGCGCACGCTGCGGGGCCGGGAGCTGCGCCTGGCCCGCCGCCGCATCCAGATGGTGTTTCAGGACCCCCTGGCCTGCCTCAACCCGCAGATGACGGTGGGTGAAGCGGTGGCCGATCCGCTGCTGCTGCATGGGCTGGCGGGGCGCCCGGAGGCCAGGGAGCGGGCGCGGCGGGGGCTGGCGGCGGTGGGCCTGGAGCCGCCGGAGGCGTTTGAAAACCGGCTGCCGCGCCAGCTTTCCGGCGGTCAGCAGCAGCGGGTGGCGATCGCCCGCGCCCTGATCCTCGAACCGAAGCTGCTGCTCTGCGATGAGAGCGTGAGCATGCTCGACGCCGAGATCCAGGCGGAGGTGCTGGCGCTGCTGCGGCAGTTGCAGGAGCGGCTGGGGCTGGGAATGCTGTTCATCACCCACGACCTCTCGGTGGCCAGCGGCTTCTGCCACCGGGTGATCGTGCTCGATGGCGGCCGGATCGTGGAGGAGGGGCCAGGGGCGGAGCTGCTCGCCCATCCCCGGGCGGCGATCACGCGGACGCTGGTGGAGGCGTGCCCGCGGCTGCCGGCAGCGCCACCAGACCCAGCCGGCGCGCCAGCCAGGGGGCGGTGAGCCCCTGCAGCACCACCGTGAGCAGGATCGTGAGGAACACCAGACCCTTGAGCACGGCGCCGCCGGCGAGGCCCTCGCGCTCCAGTCGCAGGGCGAAGAGGCTCACCACCGCGGCGCTCACCACCCCCCGCGGCGCGATCCAGCTGACGATCAGGCGGTGACGCCAGTCGAGGGCGGCAACGCCGAGGGCGGCCACCTGCAGCACGGGCCAGCGCCAGAGCATCAGGCCGAGCACGCAGGCCACGCCGCCGAGGCCCAGGGGGCTGAGCTCCGCCAGGGAGAGATCGGCCGCCAGGAGCGGGAAGAGCACGGTGATCGCCAGCATCGCCAGCTGCCCCACCAGCGGCTCAAATGGCGTCACCTCCTCCCCCAGGCGCAGGCCGAGCACCACCCCGGCGCTCACCGCCGCCGGCAGACCGGATTCGGGCAGCAGGGTTTCGGCGCCGCTGAAGAGCAGGAAGAGGGAGCCAATGCAGAGCTGCAGCTGCAACGCCGCATCGGCCCGCTCGCCGAGGCGGCGCAGCAAGGCCGCCAGCGCCAGGCCCGCCGTGCCGCCCAGGGCCAGGCCGCCCAGCAGGCGCAGCAGCAGGCGCGCGCCCGCCTCCCGCCAGCCGCCGGTCGCCCCCAGGGCCAGCTCCAGCAACACCAGGGCCAGCACGGCCGCCAGGGGTTCGAGGATCAACCCCTCGGCCTCCAGCATGCCGGCGCTGAGGGGTTCGAGGCCCATCTGGCGCACGAGCGGACCGATCACGGTGGGGCCGGTGGAAAGCACGATGGCGCTGAACACCAGGGCGAGCGGTGCGGAGAGGCCGGCGAGCTGGTGGGCCAGCCAGGCCACCACCGGCAGGGCGAGCAGCAGGCGGGCGAGCACGAGCTGCAGCACCGAGCGCTGCAGGTCGCGGCCGGCGAGGTGCAGCTTGAGGCCGCCGTGGAAGAGCACCAGGCTCACCATCAGCCCCACCAGCGGCTCCAGCCCCACCCCCAGCTGCTCGGGCTGGATCCAGCCCAGCCCCGCCCGGCCGGCCAGCAGGCCTCCGAGCAGCAGCAACACCACCGCCGGCAGGCCGCTGAGCCGCGCCAGCAGCTGGGCGGCGGCGCCGAGGGCGAAGGCGAGGCCCCAGATCAGCTCCAGCCGATGGCCGCTCACGCCGCCCGCCGCCGCACCAGGGCCAGCAGTTTCTCAAAGGCCGGCGGCGGCGGCGCCTCGAAGGCCAGCCGTTCGCCGCTGATCGGATGGTTGAGCCCCAGCCGCTGGGCATGCAGCATCTGGCCGGGCAGCTCCATCGGCAGGCGGCGGCAGCGGCTGTAGAGGGGGTCGCCCACGATCGGATGGCCCGTGTGGGCGCTGTGCACGCGGATCTGGTGGGTGCGGCCGGTGTCGAGCTTGAAGCGCAGCAGGGCGTAATCGCCGAGGCGCTCCAGCAGCTGCCAGTGGGTGCAGGCGTGGCGGCCGCTGGCGTCGCTGACGACGGCGTACTTCTTGCGATCCACCGGATGGCGGCCGATGGCGCCCACGATCGTGCCGGCATCGCCGGCGGGCTGGCCGTGCACGAGGGCGAGGTACTCGCGGCTGGCGATGCGCTTCTGGATCTGGATCTGCAGCTTCACCAGGGCCTCCTGGCTCTTGGCCACCACCAGGCAACCGCTGGTGTCCTTGTCGAGGCGGTGGACGATGCCGGGCCGCAGCTCGCCGCCGATGCCGGGCAGGTCGGGGCAGTGGTGCAGCAGGCCGTTCACCAGGGTGCCGTCCTTGTTGCCCGGGGCGGGG
>JBIKTO010000183.1:0-5708 GCA_044348065.1 Cyanobium sp. | reverse complement strand
GCGGGTGGTTGCTGCGAGCGAAGTGCTCTCCGACTGGCATGCCTGCTTCTCCGCTACTTACCGGCGCTACCGCTACACCATTTACAACGCTCGCACGCCCAATCTCTTTCTGGCCCCCTGGTGCTGGCATCGCTACCAGCTGCAGCTGGCGGAGGGGCTGATGGAGGACGTGCTCGCGGACCTGGTGGGAGAGCATGATTTTTCCGCCTTCCAGCGCGCCGGCAGCCGCCGCTCCCATGCCCGGACCACCATTCAGGCTGTGAAGATTCGTCGCGATGGAGATCTGGTGGTGACCGAATTGCAGGCCAGCGGCTTTCTCTACGGAATGGTCCGGCTGCTGATGGGCCAGCTGGTGGCGGTCGGGGAAGGACGCCTCGACCCTGACGCCTTCCGTGAGCGCTGGCGGCGACGCCAGCGCCATGCCGTGAAGGAGGCTGCCCCACCCCATGGCCTCTGCCTGCTGCGGGTGGGCTACCCCCAAAACCCATTCGCGCAACCCGCCTGTTACGATGGGCAACCGCAGTTTCGGTTGGGGTTCAGTGATCCTCCTCCGACCTGGCATCCGCTTTCGACGGAGCTGGGTTGCCAGGGGTGAGGTCAACGCTGGCCCTGCCGGGATCTGGTCATCTCCCGCCAGCGACGACCATGGTTCCGTCGCACGGTAGGGTCCTTCCAGACCTGCCGTGCGACCGCTCGCACCGAAGCTCCTCCAGGCTGCTCCCCGTGAGCGGCTGCCCCAACCAGGCGCCATGAACAAGACAACTCCTCCTTCCATCGCCTCCCTCGACCGACAGTGGTACGTGGTTGACGCCGCCGACCAAACCCTCGGCCGGCTGGCCAGTGAAGTGGCCCAGGTGCTGCGGGGCAAAAACAAGCCCACCTACACCCCCCACCTCGACACCGGTGATTTCGTGGTGGTCATCAATGCCGACAAGGTGCGGGTGAGTGGCAACAAGGCCACCCAGAAGCTCTATCGCCGCCACTCCGGCCGCCCTGGTGGCATGAAGACAGAGAGCTTCGCTCACCTCCAGGCTCGGCTGCCTGAGCGGATCATCGAAAAAGCGATTAAGGGGATGTTGCCCCACAACGCCCTCGGCCGACAGCTGTTCCGCAAGCTCAAGGTCTACAAGGGCGCCGACCATCCCCACGCCGCCCAGCAGCCCCAGCCCCTCGCCCTCGATCCCGCCGCCTCCGCCCTCCGATGACCAGCTCCTCCAATCGTGTCGTTTACTGGGGCACCGGCCGCCGCAAGACCGCCGTGGCCCGCGTCCGCGTGGTGCCTGGCACCGGTGGTGTCACGATCAACGGCCGGCCCGGCGACAACTATCTCAACTACAACCCCGTTTACCTGGCGGCGGTGAAGGCCCCGCTTCAGACCCTCGGCCTCGAGGGCCAGTACGACCTGTTGGTGAACGTGCGCGGCGGCGGCCTCACCGGCCAGGCCGATGCCATCAAACAGGGGGCCGCCCGGGCCCTGTGCGACCTCTCCCCCGACAACCGCAAACCGCTGAAGGTGGAAGGTCACCTCAGCCGTGACCCCCGCGCCAAGGAACGCCGCAAGTACGGTCTGAAGAAGGCCCGCAAGGCGCCCCAGTTCTCCAAGCGCTGAGCCCCCACCCGATCTTTCCGCCCGCGCCATCCGCCATGCCGAAACCCGACATCCATCCCACCTGGTATCCCGACGCCAAGGTGATCTGCAATGGGGAGGTGGTGATGACCACCGGCTCCACCCAGCCGGAGATCCACGTGGACGTGTGGAGCGGCAACCATCCCTTTTACACCGGCACCCAGAAGATCCTCGACACCGAAGGTCGCGTCGACCGTTTCATGCGCAAGTACGGCATGGGCGGCGCCGACAAGGCCACCGGCCCCAGCAAGCCGAACGCCGCGGAGAAAGCCGCCGCCGCCGACAAGGCCTGAGCCGTCCTGCGGTTTCTGCGGCCGGATGCCCACGGGCATCCGGCTTTTTGCTGCCTCCAGTCCCGCCCTCCGCCCTTGCCCATGGATCCCGCCCTGCTGCGCGACCGACTGGAGGCCACCTGCCAGGCCTTTGCGGTGTTGGAGCGCCAGTTGGCCGATCCGGCGGTGGCGGCGGATCCGGCCCAGCTCCAGCACCTGGCCCGGGAGCGCTCGCGGCTGGAGCCGATCGTGCGCGATGCCCAGCAGCTGGAGCGCTGGGAGCGGGAGCAGGAGCAGGCCCAGGCACTGCTGCGGGGACCTCGGGGGTCGGCGGAGGCGGAGGAGATGGCCCAGCTGGCCGCCGAGGAGTTGCGCAGCCTGGAGGGGCGCCTGGCGGAGCTGCGGCAGCGGCTCACCCTCGCCCTGCTGCCGCGGGATCCCCGCGATGAGCGCAGCGTGATGGTGGAGATCCGTGCCGGGGCCGGGGGCGATGAGGCGGCCCTGTGGGCGGGAGATCTGGCCCGCATGTACGAGCGTTATGGCCAGGCCCGGGGCTGGCAGGTGCAACCCCTGAGCGCCTCGGAGGCGGAGCTGGGGGGCTTCAAAGAGCTGATCCTCTCGATCCAGGGGGAGGGCGTCTATAGCCGCCTGAAGTTCGAGGCGGGCGTGCACCGGGTGCAGCGGGTGCCGGCCACCGAATCCCAGGGCCGGGTGCACACCTCCACCGCCACGGTGGCGGTGATGCCCGAGGCCGATCCGGTGGAGGTGCAGCTCGACCCCAAGGACCTGGAGATCAGCACCGCCCGCTCCGGTGGTGCCGGCGGTCAGAACGTGAACAAGGTGGAAACCGCGGTGGATCTGTTCCACAAACCCTCCGGCATCCGCGTGTTCTGCACCCAGGAGCGCTCCCAGCTGCAGAACCGGGAGCGGGCGCTGGAGATCCTGCGGGCCAAGCTGCTGGAGCGCCAGCTGGCGGAGGCCGCCGAAGCGGAGCGCACCGCCCGACGCGCCCAGGTGGGCAGCGGCGATCGCAGCGAGAAGATCCGCACCTACAACGCCAAGGACAACCGGGTGACGGACCACCGCCTGGGCCGCAATTTCACCCTCGATACGGTGTTGGCGGGCAACCTGGAGGAGGTGATCGAGAGCTGCATCGCCGCGGAGCAGCGGCTGGCCCTGGAGCAGCTCAGCCTCCAGGCCGCAGGCGCCGGGCCGTAGGGCCCGACCGACGTCAGACGCCGATCACGTATTTGGCCCATTCCCGGTTCTGGCCCGCGCTGATGCGGCGCACCGCCTCGAAGCTCAGGCTGCCGGGCGGGCGGCGGGGCTCGCGGCGCAGGGCCATGCCCGCCTCCCGCGGCGTGCGGTTGCCCTTGCGCACGTTGCAGGGCAGGCAGGCGGTGGTCACGTTCTCCCAGATGTCGCCGCCGCCCCGGCTGCGGGGCATCACGTGGTCGATGGAGAGGGGCTCACCCTGGAAGCCGCAGTACTGGCAGATGTGGCCATCGCGCTGCATCACGTTGCGGCGGGTGAGCGGCACCTGTTTGTAGGGAACCCGCACGAACTGGCGCAGGCGGATCACCGTGGGCAGCAGCAGGTCGGGGCGGATCCAATGGTCGGGGTCGTGCTCCAGGCCCTCCGCCTTTCCCTTGAGCAACATCACCATCGCCCGTCGCCAGGTGGTGATGTTGAGCGGCTCGTAGGAGGCGTTGAGAACGAGAACGTGGCCCATGCCGTCTCGCGGAGTCTTCCCGATGCTAGGGAGAATTCTCCAGGGTCTCGGTGTCGATCACGACCGGCGGCCGCCGCGAGCGGACGCTGCCGCCGTCGCTAGCGTGCCGGAGCGATGGCCCTCCCCGCTCCCGCCGCATTGGCCGATCTCCTCGGCGGAGAGCTCTGGGGCTCTGCGCCCCAGGAGCCCCTGGTCGCCGTGCGCATCGATTCCCGTCGGGTGGCCCGTGGTGATCTCTTCGTCGCCCTGGCCGGCCGCCGCCGCGATGGCCATGAGTTTGCCGCCGCCGCCCTGGCGGCCGGGGCGGCCCTGGTGGTGGTGCGGCGCGGCTGGCAAGGCCTGGCGGACGCCCTGGCGGCCGGCGGCGCGGCCCTGGCGGTGGACGATCCGCTGGCCGCCCTGCAGGCCCTGGCGACCTGGTACCGGCGCCAGCACATCCAGCGGGTGGTGGCGATCACCGGCAGCAACGGCAAGACGGTGGTCAAGAACGCCCTCACCGCCCTGCTGGCCAGCCGCTGGCGGGTGGCCGCCAGCCCGGGCAGCTGGAACAGCCAGGTGGGGGTGCCCCTGGCGGTGCTCGCCGCCCCAGCGGGGACGGAGATCGGTGTGTTCGAGGCGGGCGTCTCCGCCCCCGGGGAGATGGAGCGCCTCGCCTCCATCCTGCAGCCCGACTGCGGCGTGCTGGTGAACGTGGGCCTGGCCCATCTCGCCGCCTTCGGCAGCCGGGAGGTGACCGCCCGCGAGAAGCTTCGCCTGTTCCGCGATCTGCCGCCCGATGGCTGGCTGATCCTGCCGGACGACCCCCTGGTGGCCTCGGTGTCCGTGGCCGGCCGGCGCCTGCGGGCCGGTGAGAACGACCCCCGCGAGCTGGAG
Source organism: Cyanobium sp. (assembly GCA_044348065.1). Lineage (GTDB taxonomy): Bacteria > Cyanobacteriota > Cyanobacteriia > PCC-6307 > Cyanobiaceae > Cyanobium. Next base: position 1,204 of record JBIKTO010000183.1, on the reverse strand, counting down.
CGTCGCCCCTGCCCCGTGGGCACCGAGCTCCGCCTCGACTTCGCCGGTCGGATCGAAACCCTCACGGTGCGCACCCGCTCCGGGCCCCTGCTCGACGACCTGGTGATCGCCATCTGCGCCGCCCGCCGTCTGGCGGTGTCGGTGGAGGAGGTGCTCGCCGCCCTGGCAGACCACCGCTTCGGGCCCACCCGCATGGAGACCTGGCGCACCCCCGAGGGCATCACGATCGTCAACGACACCGCCGCCGACGATCCCCTCTCGGTGCAGGCGGCCCTCGAGGCCGTGGCCGCCGGGGCGGAGGAGCAGGGGGGACGCCGCCTGTTCGTCTTCGGGGGCATGGAGGAGCTGGGGGAGCGGCAGGCGAGTGAGCACGCCCTGATCGGCCGGCTGGCGGCGGAGCGGGGCTTCAGCCAGCTGCTGCTGCTGCCCCACCCGGCTCGCCGGCACACCGCCGCCGCCTGGCGGGCGGCCAGGCCCGAGGTTCCGCCCCTGGAGCTGGCCGACTGCTCCGAACTGCGGGAGACGGTGCGGCAGCTGGCCCGCCGGGGCGACACCCTGTTGCTCAAGGGGCCGGCCCAGCAGGGCCTGGCGGCGGCGGCCTGCGCGATCTGGGAGTCGATGGCGCCGCGCCGCTTCCTGGTGGATCTGGACGCGATCCGCGGCAATCTCGAGCGCTTCCGCGCCCTCTGCGGCCCCGAGGTGGCGATCCTGGCGGTGCTCAAGGCCTGGGCCTACGGCAGCGAGCTGGCCCGCATGGGCACCGCCCTGCAGGAGAGCGGTGTCGATTGGATCGGGGTCTCCGCCGCCGATGAGGGGGCCACCCTGCGCCGGGCCGGGGTGCACCTGCCGATCCTGGTGCTGCTGATGGACATCGACGAGGTGGACAAGGCCCTGCGCTGGCGCCTCACCCCCGTGGTGTACTCCCTGGCCTTCGCCCGCTCCCTGGTGGAGATCCTGCGGGAGCGCAACGCCAGCTGCGCCGTGCATCTGGAGATTGACAGCGGCATGGGCCGGCTGGGGGTGGCGCCCGGCGAGGCCCTGGCCGCGGCCCGGCTGTTGCGTGGATCCGGAGTCACCCGCCTCAGCGGCCTGATGACCCACCTGGCCAGCGCCGATGATCCGGCCGCTGACGCCTTCAGCCGCGACCAGCTGCGCCGCTTCGAGGAGGCCGTCGCGGCGATCCGCGCCGAGGCGTCGCCGGGGG
>JBIKTO010000182.1:0-5731 GCA_044348065.1 Cyanobium sp. | reverse complement strand
CGAGGGTGGTGGACACCGCCGCTTCCACCTCCTCCTCGCTGAACACCCGGCCGGCGTAAGGGATCGGGCTTCCCTCAACCCAGGGGGTGCGGTCCGGATCGGCGGCGGGGCGGAAGGGTCCGTGGCGCAGCCTGGAAAACCGGCGGCTGCTGGCCAGGGCCAGGGCCCTGTGCACCTCCGCCAGCTTGTCTGTGCCCAAGCGCACCCCGACTGGTCTGAGCAGCGACTGATGGATCTTCAGGCTGTGCCCGAGACGCAGATACGAGGTGGTCTTGAGCTGGCCTTCCGCTAGATCCTTCGGCGTGATTGCCAATGCCGATTCGGAGGGTTTGCGGCTGGTGACCTTCAGAACGCGCAGATCACCTTGACCATCTGCTTCCTCGACCACCAGAGCTGGACGCCGCTTGCGGCTCGAACCATCGCTGAACGGCCAGTGGATGACCACGAACTGTCCGCTCCAATCAGAGGATGTCATAAATGGAACAGATTCTCGGCGTCTTCGTCCTCATCGCCCCGCAGGAAGGACGGCATCTGCAGATCCACCTCCTCACGGTGTCCGCGATCCAGATCAATCAGATCTGCGGCGGTGAACAGCACCACTTCCTGGCCTTCCGGAAGGGTGTTCGCACCCTGAAGCACCTCCACGGCTCCCCCCACACGCTTCACAGTGACACTCATGGGGTTGGGTTCTCCTGGTAGCGGCTCAGGTCTGCCTGGCAACATTCAAGGGCAGAACCGCCCCCCTCCTGCATCCTTATATACCAGCGGACGGTGCGGTCCAGCGTGGTGGCAAAATCCCAGCGCGGTGCCCATCCCAACTGGTGATGCGCCTTGTCAATCACCAGGTTGAGCAGGCTCGCCTCGTGGGGGCTGGCCGGATCGCTCTGATCGCACCAGCTTCCGGGCCAATGCCGCAGCGCCTCCTCCACCAGCTCGCGCACGCTGCGGTTGGCATCCAGCTGGGGTCCGAAGTTGAAGGCGTCGGCCAGGCTGGCGTCCGCGCTCAGGCACTCGGCCAGCCGCAGGTAACCACTAAGCGGCTCGAGCACGTGCTGCCATGGGCGCGTGGCGGCTGGGTTGCGCACGCCGATCGGCTCGCCCCGCCCCAGGGCCCGCATCGCATCGGGCACGATCCGGTCGGAGGCCCAGTCGCCCCCCCCGATCACATTGCCGGCCCGGGCACTGGCGATGCGCAGGTGGGGGGTTTGGTGCGGCAGGCTGCCGCAGAAGCTGGTGCGCCAGCTGGCGATGGCGATCTCGGCGCCCGCCTTGCTGCTGCTGTAGGGATCGTGGCCGCCGAGGGGGTCGTTTTCCCGGTAGCCGTAGAGCCACTCGTTGTTGCGATACACCTTGTCGGTGGTGATCAACACGGCGGTGCAGGGCTGCTCCAGGCGCCGCAGGGCCTCCAGCAGGTGGATGGTGCCCATCACGTTCGTGGCCCAGGTGGCGGCTGGTTCGGCGTAGCTGCGGCGCACCAGCGGCTGGGCGGCCAGGTGCAACACCACCTCCGGGCGGATTTCGTCCACCAGCTCCGCCACCAGGGAAGCGTCGCGGATGTCACCGAGGCGGTGGTCGAGCCGGCGATCCAGCTCCAGCTGGCGGAACAGGCTGGGTTCGGTGTCCGGCGGCAGCGCCAGGCCGGTGACCTTCGCCCCCAGCTCCAGCAGCCACAGGGCCAGCCAGCTGCCCTTGAAGCCGGTGTGGCCGGTGAGTAGAACGCGGCGACCGCTCCAGAAGGCGGGATCGGGGGAGGTGAGCAACGGTTCAGCTCCAGAATTTCCAGGGGGCCTGATCCTTCTGCCAGAGATCTTCGAGCAGATTCTTGTCCCTCAGCGTATCCATCGGCTGCCAGAAGCCCTCGTGGTGGAAGGCGGAGAGGTCACCGGTTTCTGCGAGCGTTTGCAGGGGCTGCTGCTCCCAGGTGCACTGATCGCCATCAATCAGATCGATGACCGAGGGGTCCAGCACGAAGAAGCCGCCGTTGATCCAGTTGCCATCCCCCTGGGGTTTCTCTTCAAAGGACAGCACCCGGCCCCGCTCGAAAGCCAGGGATCCGAACCGACCCGGCGGCTGGACGGCGGTGAGGGTGGCCCGACGGCCCTCGCGCTGGTGGAAGGCGATCAGGCTGCTGATCTCCACATCGGCGACGCCGTCCCCGTAGGTGAAGCAGAAGGTTTCATCGCCGATGTGCTCGCGCACCCGCCGCAGGCGGCCGCCGGTGAGGGTGGCTTCGCCCGTGTCCACCAGGGTGACCCGCCAGGGCTCTGCCTTGCGGCTGTGCACCTGCATGGCATTGGTGCTCATATCGAAGGTGACATCACTGGTGTGCAGGAAGTAATTGGCAAAGTACTCTTTAATGACATAGCCTTTATAGCCGCAGCAGATGATGAAATCTTGAATGCCGAAATGGCTATAGATTTTCATGATATGCCAGAGAATCGGCTTGCCGCCAACCTCAATCATTGGCTTGGGTCGCGTGCTGGTCTCTTCGGAGATGCGGGTGCCGAGGCCTCCGGCTAAAATAACGGCTTTCACGACGGAGGGCTGGCCATGGAGGTCTTGGGCTATTTTAGCACTTATTGTTGAGGTTTCTCTGGCGTCGCGCTCACCCTCGATGCCCCTCTGGGCGTTCGTTGGCGCGTTGCGGATCATGACCATGATCATCGTGTTGATTGCTGGATGCTGTGGTGGCGAAGTCCGTTTCCGATCTCCTCCTCTCGATTCGGCGACGACTCTCGTGTCAGATCTTGCTGATCAGTCTTGCGGTCTTCTGTCTTGGTGTCATCGTCGGCGACGTGTAGTTATGGCTGTCCACCCAGCCGCGTCAACTGCCGCCTCGGTCTGAGCTGCTGATTACCTCTCTGCGCAGCGGCCTGTTTCCTGAGCCCCTGGAGCGCATCAGCTTCCTGGTTGCGCTTGTTCTGTTGCCACCCTTGTTGTTCTGGCATGCGTATCGCCAGCCTGGGCCTTCGTCGGGGCGACGGCTCTGGCCCCATGACCATCTGGATCTGATTCTCTGTCTGCTGTCGGCCGGGTTGCTGGCCCTTCCCCTGCTCTAGCCCATGTGGAGTCCCTATGGCGGGGTTGGCGGAGCTGTTGCCGCCGTCCTGGGTCCAGCCCCATCCCTCTCCTCTGGGGTCGCCTGCGCCTTGCTGCTGGTGAGCCTGGGCTTTTACGCCATGGGCCTCCTGTCGCAGCGTGGGTGTCTGCTGCCGCGGCAGCGACACCTGCTCAAGCTCGGGCTGCTGGCCTTCTGCGTCGTCTGCATCCTGCTCACCCTCACCAGTTTCCGGCTGTTTTCGTTTGCCGACATGCAGGGTGCTGACGACTACTGGTCGATTCACTTCGAGGCTGTCAGCTCAGCGGTGTCCCAGGTGATGGCCGGACGAACCCTCCTTGTCCCTGTTCCCTCCCAGTACGGCCTGTTCCCGATGCTGCTGTCCCCACTCCTGCGGATTCTCCCCGCTGGCGTCGCCGGGTTGACCATGGCGTTCGCACTGCTGCAGCTCGTGTCCTTGCTGGTGCTGCTGGCGGTGCTTCAGCATCGCATCCGTTCGGCGTTTCTGTTCGCCTGCGCATCTCTGACGCTGCTCCTGATCAGTTTTGGCACGTTTCAGCTGTTCGGGCTGGCACCAGAAGCTGTTCCAGATCCCTATTTCCAGTACTGGCCCATACGCTTTTTCGCGCCTGCCGTTTCCGTTCCCATCACGTTCTGGGTGTTCCGGCGAATGTCCAGGGCGCGCTTTGCTTGGCTGACTGTTTCCATTTCCCTCAGCCTTGTCTGGAATCTCGATAGCGGCGTCGCCATCCTCTATGGCCAGACCATGCTGTTGTTTCTCCTCACGCTTGCCGGGGTTTGTGAACCTCCTTCTGGTCAGCTCCGCTCTCGGCTACTGCGGCTTGCGTTGGCCATGCTTCTGGTGCCTTTTTTCAGTGTTGCTTTGACTGCCATCGGCTTGTTGTTCTTGTCTCTATGGGCTGGCCATCCGCTCAATCCGGACTGGCTTTTCCGTTATCAGTCGATCTTTTCTCAACTCGGTTACATGATGGTCCCCATGCCCTCCAGTCCTGCACTCTGGCAGACCGTTGTTTCGGTGTACGGGATCAGCCTGCTGATCGGACTGCTGGCGTTGCGACGGCAACAGCGGCTGGCAGCGATCATGCCATGGCTCTATCTGCCGCTGTTGGGTGCTGGCTTGTTGGCGTATTACCAGGGCCGTTCCGTCCTTGGCAATCTCGTCGGCGTCAGCTGGCCAGCGGTGATCCTGGCAGGCTTGTTGGTCGACCGCCATGGCAGGGCCATGGCCCGGGGGCTCCTCTCTCCCTTCTCCTTGCCCCTGCCGATCGTTGGTGTCGCCGCGCTGCTGCTGCCCTCCCTGGTGCTGCTGAGAAACGTTCCCGCTCTCTGGAGCCAGGGGGCGCGGCTGCCTTTCCGGCTCCCCCACCCCCACTACCACGCCCCAGCTTTTGTGGCCAGTGAATTGGCCATGGTCCGCGAGCATTGTTCCGGTGCGGCCGGTCGATGTCTCCTCCTCCTGCAGCGGCAGGGGGCCTACGGTCTCGAGGCCGGCACAGCTTCTCTCCTGGAGGGCCCCTCCCCCGTGGAGATGATGCTTCAAGCTGATCAGGACCGTCTGCTGGATCAGATCAGGGCTGGGCGCTACGCGAAGATTCTGCTGGGGATCAAGCCGCCAAGCCGCCTGTCCAGCCTGCCGCTCCATCCGCAGGACCTGGCCCGCTACGAACCCAGGCAAACCAACCGCGAGGCCAGCGTGGTGCTGCTGGAGCGTCGTCCTGACGCGGGAGGCCTGCGCTCATCCGCTGCTGCCGTCAGCCGTTTTGACAGCGCTGCCAGAGCCGGCTGGTGGGGCACGAACGGCCGGCTGAGCCGAAAGCAAACCTGGCGGTGCTCTGATCAGTCGTAAGCTGTTTTGAGACGACATCTGAGTGCGCACAACTGATGAACTTCTTCATAAAAATCTTCTTTAGCCTTTACTTCCTGCAGTGCTTTCTGAACTCCTTGATGGCTGGCCTCGGGCTTGGATTTCCCTAGACGACGTTTCTCTTCGAGCCCATTGAGATCTTTTCGGACTTTGTCAGGGTCTCTTACTCGTATCCTATTTTCTTGCTGGCAGTTCAAGTTCGTGGTTCGATCGTGTTGCCAGTCGTTTGTTTCCGGGTCTGGCGGCCGCTTTTGATCGCTATCGTCAGGAAGCCCTGGCGAACTTTCAGAGTGATCCCCGCTGGCTCACAGAGCGGGTGACTCACTTTCATCATCCTCCTGTTACGCAGCTGCACTCCTTGCTGTTTGGAGGAATCCTGCACGAATGGGGGCCTTTCATAGCCATTGTGTTGACCTGCCTCGTCTGTTTAGTGCCTCTTGTGCTGGCCAGTGTGATCGCCTGCCACCGCTTTCCTCGCTATGCACCCTGGCTGCTGGGTATGTCTCTTGTGAGCTACCCAGCTGTGTTTGCGGTGACACGCAGCAATTTTACAGGTTTGTTTTGCAGCACTCTCCTTGTGCTTGCCATTCTGTTGATTGCCTCTGAAAGGATCAATCTGGCGATGATCTGCTCCGCTCTGGCCCTCTCGATACGCCCGAATTGGCATCCGCTGTTGCTGGTGCTGGTGTTCGTTCTGGTCGAAGGGCGGTCTTATGGGTGGAAGCTATGGCTTTTTCTTCGCTGGCTGGTTGTATTTGCGGTGCTCAATCTGGTGGCTTTGGCGATTT
>JBIKTO010000181.1:0-5737 GCA_044348065.1 Cyanobium sp. | reverse complement strand
TCACCCTGGGGGGGCCGGCCCGGGTGGTGATTGAGCTGGCGGCGGCGGCGCCGGAGGCTCCGGAGCCGGCCCCGCCGCCGATCGATCCGCGCCTGCAGGCCCTGCTCGGCCCCCAGCTGCTCTGGGAGCGGCAGGTGCGATCGATCGGTTCCGCCCGGGTGCTGATCACCACGGTGCGCTTCGATCCCCGCACGGCACCCCTGGGCCTGCGCCCCCTGCGCCGCGCCGATGGCATGGAGGGGCTGAGCTCCCTCAGCCAGCTCGCCCGCAGTCGCGATGCGCTGGTGGCGATCAACGGCGGCTATTTCAACCGCGTGCGCCGGCTGCCGCTCGGAGCCCTGCGGGACGACGGGCGCTGGCTGTCGGGGCCGATCCTGGGCCGAGGTGCGATCGGCTGGGAGGCCCGCAGCCTGCCCCGCTTCGGGCGGTTGACCCTGCGGGAGAGTCTGGTGGATCCCAGCGGCCGCGAATGGCCGCTGGTGGCCCTCAACAGTGGCTGGATCCGCCCCGGCCTCAGCCGCTATACGGCCGACTGGGGCTTCGCCTATCGCTCCCTGTCCGGCGGCGAGCAGGCCCTGTTGCTGAGGGATGGGGTGGTGCGGGAGCGGCTTGAAGCCGACCGCCTCGCCGCCGGGGTCGCGCTGCGGCCGGGTGACAGCCTGCTGGTGGCCCGGGGCGGCGCCCCGCTGCCCTGGGGCGAGGGGCAGAGCCTGGGCCTGCGCAGCGCCGTGAGCGATCCGCTCGGCGAGGCCAGCCATGTGATGGGGGGCGGTCCGCTGCTGCTCCAGGACGGCCGCATCGCGCTCGATGGCCCCCTGGAGGGCTTCTCCCCCGCCTTCCTCTCCCAGGGGGCCCCCCGCACCGTGATCGGCAGCGACGGCAGCCGGCTCTGGCTGATCACCCTGCAGGGGGTGGGTGACGCCGGCCCCACCCTGGCGGAGTCGGCCCTGCTCCTGCGGGATCTGGGGCTGCGGGACGCCCTCAACCTGGACGGCGGCAGCTCCACGGGGCTGGTGATGGGGGGGGCCCACACCGTCAAGGGTCGGGGGGTGGCGGGCTCGGTGCACAACGGGCTCGGCCTGGTGATTGAGGAGGGACCCGCCGCCGGCCCGGGCGGCTGACACACTGGATCGAGCCTCCACCCTTCCTCCGTGCCCCGGGGTCACAGCCTGCGGATCAGCGCCGCCGCCGCCGCTGAACTCAGCCGCCAGGCGGCGGTGGCCGGCACCCCCGGCCTGATGCACATCGACCTGCGGGAGGGCGGTTGCGAGCAGTGGACGATCCGGCTGCGCCCAGGTCACCTCGCGGGCACGCCGGTGGCCCGGGCCGATGGGGTCACCCTGTACGCCCCGGCCGAGCAGGTGGGCCTGCTCACGGGGCTGCAGCTCGATTACAAGGGCGATCTCAGCGGCGGCGGCTTCCTGGTTCGGCCCTCCGGGGAGGTGCGCAGCTGCGCCTGCGGCGCCGCCTTCAGCCGCGCTCCCGGACGGGGGACGGCGACGAAGTAAGGTGACCGATTGTCGCAATCGGTCGGCCATCCGACCGGCTCCCTCCGGCCCTCGATGCCCACCATCCAGCAGCTGATCCGCACCGAGCGGCAGCGTCTCATCCGCAAGACCAAATCGCCCGCCCTGCGCTCGTGCCCCGAGCGTCGCGGTGTCTGCACGCGCGTGTACACCTCCACGCCGAAGAAGCCCAATTCGGCCCTGCGCAAGGTGGCCCGGGTGCGGCTCACCTCAGGCTTCGAGGTGACCGCCTACATCCCTGGCATCGGCCACAACCTCCAGGAGCACTCGGTGGTGCTGATCCGCGGCGGCCGGGTCAAGGACCTGCCCGGCGTCCGTTATCACATCATCCGCGGCACGCTCGACACCGCCGGGGTCAAGGACCGCCGCCAGGCTCGTTCCAAGTACGGCGCCAAGACCCCCAAGGCCTGATCCTCCCTCCCTTCGCCAGGGTTTCCCCGCTCCCATCTCCCCTCCTCCATGTCCCGCCGCAACGCCGCCGAGAAGCGCCCCGTTCTGCCCGATCCCCAGTTCAACAGCCGCCTGGCCTCGATGATCGTGGCGCGGCTGATGAAGCACGGCAAGAAGTCCACCGCCCAGCGCATCCTGTCCGATGCCTTCACCCTGATCAACGAACGCACCGGCGGCGATCCGCTGGAGCTGTTCGAAACTGCGGTGCGCAACGCCACGCCGTTGGTGGAGGTCCGGGCCCGCCGGGTCGGCGGCGCCACCTACCAGGTGCCGATGGAGGTGCGCCAGGAGCGGGGCACCGCCATGGCCCTGCGCTGGCTCGTCAATTACTCCCGCGCCCGCAACGGGCGCAGCATGGCCCAGAAGCTCGCCGGCGAACTCATGGACGCCGCCAACGAGGCGGGCAGCGCCGTGCGCAAACGGGAGGAGACCCACAAGATGGCCGAGGCCAACAAGGCCTTCGCCCACTACCGCTACTGAGCGCCAGCCGCCACCGGCTCGGCGTGAAGCCGATCTGTAGACTAACGCTCGCTTTTTTGTCGACCCACCCCCCTCGGAGACCTGCCCCGTGGCTCGCGCCTACCCCCTGGAACGCACCAGAAATATCGGAATCGCCGCTCATATCGATGCTGGCAAGACCACAACGACGGAACGCATCCTGTTCTATTCGGGTGTGGTTCACAAGATGGGTGAGGTGCACGATGGTGCCGCCGTCACCGACTGGATGGAACAGGAGCGGGAGCGTGGCATCACGATCACGGCCGCGGCCATTTCCACCAGTTGGAACGATCACCGCATCAACATCATCGATACCCCAGGCCACGTCGATTTCACCATTGAGGTGGAGCGCTCGATGCGGGTGCTCGACGGGGTGGTGGCGGTGTTCTGCGCCGTCGGTGGCGTGCAGCCCCAGTCGGAAACGGTCTGGCGTCAGGCCGACCGTTACAACGTGCCGCGCATCGTGTTCGTCAACAAGATGGACCGCACCGGCGCCAACTTCCTGAAGGTCTATGAGCAGATCAAAGACCGACTCAAGGCCAACGCCGCGCCGATCCAGCTGCCGATCGGTGCCGAGGGCGAGCTCAAGGGCATCGTCGACCTTGTGCGCAACAAGGCCTTCATCTACACCAACGATCTCGGCACGGACATCCTCGAGCAGGAGGTTCCTGAATCCATGCAGGACGAGGTGGAGCAGTGGCGCGCCAATCTCATGGAGTCCGTCGCCGAAACCGATGAGACCCTTCTGGATGCCTTCCTCGAAAACGGCGAGCTGAGCGAGGAGCAGCTGATCAGCGGCATCCGCAGCGGTGTCACCCACCACGGCCTGGTGCCGATGCTCTGTGGCTCCGCCTTCAAGAACAAAGGGGTGCAGCTGATGCTCGACGCCGTCGTCGACTATTTGCCCTCCCCCGTCGATGTGCCCCCGATTCAGGGGGTGCTGCCCGATGGCAGCGAGTCGTGCCGTCCCAGCGAGGACAGCGCCCCCTTCAGCGCCCTGGCCTTCAAGGTGATGGCCGACCCCTACGGCAAGCTCACCTTTGTGCGCGTCTACAGCGGCGTGTTGCAGAAAGGCAGCTACGTGCTCAATTCCACCAAGGATAAGAAGGAGCGCATCTCACGGCTGATCCTGCTCAAGGCCGATGAGCGCGAGGAGGTGGATGAGCTGCGGGCCGGCGACCTGGGAGCCGTGCTCGGCCTGAAGGACACCACCACCGGTGACACCCTATGTGTGGAGAATGATCCGATCATTCTGGAATCCCTCTTCATCCCCGAACCGGTGATTTCGGTGGCGGTGGAGCCCAAAACCAAGGGCGACATGGAGAAGCTCTCCAAAGCCCTCACCTCCCTCTCCGAAGAGGATCCCACCTTCCGGGTCAGCACCGACCCTGAGACCAACCAGACCGTGATCGCCGGTATGGGCGAACTGCACCTGGAGATCCTGGTGGATCGCATGCTGCGGGAGTTCAAGGTGGAGGCCAACATCGGCGCTCCCCAGGTGTCCTACCGCGAAACGATCCGCGCCAAGGCCAAGGGTGAAGGCAAGTTCGCCCGCCAGACCGGTGGCAAGGGCCAGTACGGCCACGTGGTGATCGAGATGGAGCCTGGCGAGCCGGGCTCCGGATTCGAATTCGTCAACAAGATCGTGGGCGGCATCGTGCCCAAGGAATACATCGGTCCGGCTGAGGCCGGCATGAAGGAAACCTGCCAGTCCGGCGTGATCGCGGGTTTCCCGATGATCGATGTGAAGGTCACCATGGTGGATGGCTCTTACCATGACGTCGACTCTTCGGAGATGGCGTTCAAGATCGCCGGCTCCATGGCCTTCAAGGACGGCGTCAAGAAGTGCAATCCTGTGCTGCTTGAGCCGATGATGAAGGTGGAGGTCGAGATCCCCGAGGATTTCCTCGGCTCGATCATCGGCGACCTCTCCTCCCGCCGCGGCCAGATCGAGGGGCAGTCCGTTGATGGCGGGCAATCCAAGGTTCAGGCCAAGGTGCCCCTGGCCGAGATGTTCGGCTACGCCACCCAGCTCCGATCCATGACCCAGGGTCGGGGTATCTTTTCGATGGAATTCAGTCACTACGAGGAAGTTCCTCGTAATGTGGCGGAAGCCATCATTTCAAAGAATCAGGGCAATTCCTGATCTTTATCCCCTCTCAACCACCCCCGATTCTTCCCTTCCATGGCACGCGAGAAGTTCGAAAGGACCAAACCCCACGTCAACATCGGCACCATCGGCCATGTGGACCATGGCAAAACCACCCTCACCGCCGCCATCACCAACGTGCTGGCCTCCCAGGGCAAGGCCAAGGCCCAGGCCTATGACGAGATCGATGGAGCTCCGGAAGAGAAGGAGCGCGGCATCACCATCAACACGGCCCACGTCGAGTACGAGACCGACAACCGCCACTACGCCCACGTGGACTGCCCTGGCCACGCGGACTACGTGAAGAACATGATCACCGGTGCCGCCCAGATGGATGGCGCGATCCTGGTGGTGGCTGCCACCGATGGACCCATGGCCCAGACCAAGGAGCACATCCTGCTGGCCAAGCAGGTGGGTGTGCCCGCGCTGGTGGTGTTCCTGAACAAGAAGGACATGGTCGACGACGAGGAGATCCTCGAACTCGTCGAACTGGAGATGCGTGAGCTGCTGAGCAGCTACGACTTCCCCGGTGATGACATCCCCGTGATCCCCGGCTCCGCTCTGAAGGCTCTGGAGTACATCCAGGCCGGTAACAAGGCGGTGCGCGGTGAGGACGAGTGGGTCGACAAGATTCTCGACCTGATGGACGCGGTCGACGAGGCCATCCCCGAGCCCGAGCGCGAGATCGACAAGCCCTTCCTGATGGCCGTGGAAGACGTCTTCTCGATCACCGGTCGCGGCACCGTGGCCACCGGCCGGATCGAGCGCGGCAAGGTGAAGGTGGGTGAAACCGTCGAGATCGTCGGCATCCGCGACACCCGCACCACCACCGTCACCGGTGTGGAGATGTTCCGCAAACTGCTGGATGAGGGCATGGCGGGCGACAACGTCGGCCTGCTGCTGCGCGGCATCCAGAAGGAGGACATCGAGCGCGGCATGGTGCTCGTCAAGCCCGGTTCGATCACCCCCCACACCAAATTCGAGGGTGAGGTGTATGTGCTCAAGAAGGAGGAGGGCGGCCGCCACACCCCCTTCTTCGCCGGCTACCGGCCGCAGTTCTACATCCGCACCACGGATGTGACCGGCCAGATCACCGCCTTCACCTCCGACGACG
>JBIKTO010000180.1:0-5743 GCA_044348065.1 Cyanobium sp. | reverse complement strand
CCGTCCCGATCAGGGGCAGCACCCCCCAGCCCCGGCCCAGCAGCAGGGCCAGGGAGGCGGCCAGTACGGCGATCGCCCCGCCATCCAGTCGGCCCTGGGGCGCTAGCGCGGGGGCCGCCAGCAGCACCGCCAGGCTGGCGATCACCCCCGTCACCGCCGCCGTGATCGCCGTGAGCGGCGGGCCGAGCCGCAGGTCTTCCCGGCTGGCCTCCACCAGCGGTGCCCCGGCCAGGATGAACACGAAGGAGGGCAGGAAGGTGAACCACACCGTCACCAGCCCCGCCTGCAGGGCGGTGAGCAGGGAGCCGCTGCCGTTCCAGCCGCCCATGAAGCCCACGAAGGCCACCACGATGATCAGCGGACCGGGGGTGGTCTCCCCCAGGGCCAGGCCGTCGGCCATCTGGTGGGCATCCAGCCAGCCGAAGCTCTCCACCGCCCCCTGGGCCACGTAGGGCAGCACCGCGTAGGCCCCGCCGAAGCTCACCAGCGCCACCCGGGTGAAGAAGCGGGCCATGCGCGCCAGCTCCCCCTCCCAGCCGCCGCCCCAGGCGCTGAGGGCCGCCAGGGGCAGGGCCAGGGCCAGGCCGCTCAGCAGCAGGGTGAGGGCCAGGCGGCGGGGGCGGAAGCGGGCGTGCTCCGGCGTGGGGGTGGTGTCGTCATGGAGGGGGGGGAGCTCCGGCTCGGCCGCGGCCTGGGACGCGGTGGCGTCGGCGGGGCGGGCGGGCGGGCGATGGGCGGGCGGCGCGAACCAGCCCGGCCGCAGCCGGCCGCCGATCCAGCCCGTCAGGGCGGCGGCCGCCACGATCAGGGGATAGGGCAGCCGCAGGGCCGTGAGACCGAGGAAGGCCGCCGCGGCGATCGCCGCCAGGGCCGGATGGCGCAGGGTGCGGCGCCCCACCCGCCAGCTGGCCTGGATCACGATCGCCAGCACCGCCGGCTTCAGCGCCCAGAACACCGCCACCAGCAGCGGCTGCTGGCCCCAGAGCGCATAGACGCTCGCCAGGCTGAGCAGCAGTACCACCGAGGGCAGCAGGAACAACCCGCCGGCGATCAGGCCGCCGCGCACGCCATGCATCAGCCAGCCCAGGTAGGTGGCCAGCTGGATCGCCTCCGGGCCGGGCAGAAGCATGCAGTAATTGAGGGCATGCAGGTAGCGCCGCTCCGAGAGCCAGCGGCGCTCCTGCACCAGCTCCCGGTGCAGCAGGGCGATCTGGCCCGCCGGTCCGCCGAAGCTCACCAGCCCCAGCTTCAACCAGTAACGGGAGGCCGCCGAGAGGCTGACGCCGCCAGCGCGCATCGGCTCGGGGCAAGGGGTTTGAATCTAGGGTGCAAGCCTGGAATCTGGGTGAATTGCGGTGAATTTCTGGTTGTCCGTAGGGATTACGTTCGATCCTTCCATTCCTGCTGTGGATCTGGAATCTGTTCCCACAGCCAGATGTGAATGCCGCTACGTCCGATCCCCCTTTACCTCCCTAGGACGGAAGCATCCGTTTCCCTGTTGATGCCCGTTCCCTCGCTGCCCAACAACCTCGGCCCCACCCTGCTGCTCGCCCTCGGCCTGCTCACCGCCCCGCTGCTGGTGGGGGTGCCCCTGCTGCTGCTCGGCCTGTCGTTGATCCGCACCGTCGAAGGGCGACCGGCCCTGCCGGCCCTCGCCAGCGGCCAGCGTCGCCTCTGGAAGGTGCTGGGTCTGCCGCCGGCGGCCTGACTCAGGCCCCGCTGCTGGGGCCCTCGCGGCGGCTGGCCACTTCGCCGTGGCGCAGCAGCACCGCCTCCCCGGGGGGCAGCGGCTGCCAGTGCTCATCGCGGGTGAGCGGTTCGGTGGCCAGGATCGTCACCACGTCGTCGGGGCTGGTGAGCTGGGCGAAATCCACGCTCAGGTCGTCGTCGGCCAGGGTGGCCTTGCGGAAGGGGGCTCGGCGGGTGATGCGGTGCAGGCGGGTGGAGCTGGTGGCGAACAGCCAGCGGCCGTTGGCGATCAGGGCGTTGAAGATCCCCAGCCGCGCCAGGCTGTCGGAGCCCTCCACCAGCGCCGCGAACAGGGCCGCCTCGTCGTTGGGGTCAACGTCGCGCCGCTCCAGCTCCCCCAGCAGCCAGCAGAAGGCCGCCTCGCTGTCGGTGTTGCCCTCCGGCTGGAAGCCCGGCGCCGCCGGGATCGGGCCGCGCAGGTCGCCGTTGTGGGCGAACACCCACTCCTGACCCCGCCAGCGGCGGTGGAAGGGATGGCAGTTCTCCAGGGCCACCACCCCCTGGGTGGCCTTGCGGATGTGGGCGATCGAGCAGTGGGCCCGCAGGGCCAGGCCCGCCACCTCGGCGGCGGTGGGCGAGAAGGCCGCCGGGGCGTCCTCCCGGAACAGGCGCACCCCCTGACCGTCGGCATCGAAGCTGGCCAGGCCCCAGCCATCGCGGTGATCGCCGGTGGCACCGCCCCGGCGGGTGAGGCCATGGAAGCTGAAGCGCAGATCGGTGGGGGTGTTGGCGCTCAGGGCCAGGAGTTCGCACATGGCAACGTGGCGGTCAACGGCGTGGCAATCAGCGGCGGGTCTGTCCGAACAGCTCGTCCCAGAGGCCGCCGCCATTGGCGAAGAACCTGGCCTCCACCTGCTCCCAGCCGCCGAAGGCCGCCACCGTGAACGGTCTGGGCACCGGCGCGAAGCGCCCCTTCACCTCCTCCCACACCTGGGGGTTCACCGGCCGGAAGCCCTGCTCCGCGAAAATGCGCTGGGCCGCGGGGGTCTGCAGGTAGGCCGCCAGGGCCTCGGCCGCCTTGCGGGTGCCGCGCTGGTCCACGTTGCGGTCGACCACCGCCACCGGGCCATCGATGCGGATGTTCACCGCCGGCACCAGAAAGGGCTGTTTGAGCTCACCGATCGCGCGGGCCAGGATCGCTTCATTTTCATAGTTGAGCAGCACATCGCCCTGGCCGCGCTTGAGGAAGGCGTCCGTGGCCTCGCGGGCATCCTTGGGCAGGTTCTCCACGTTGCGGTAAACGGCGCTCACATAGGCCTTGGCCTGGGCCTCGCTGCCGCCGGTCTGGCTCACCGAACCCCAGAGGCCGAGGAAATTCCAGCGGGCGCCGCCGGAGGTCTTCGGGTTGGCCGTGATCACCTGCACATCCGGCCGGGCCAGGTCGGACCAGCCCTGGATCCGCTTCGGATTGCCCGGGCGGGTGAGCAGGGCCACCATCGAATGGGTGATCATGCCGCCGTTGGGCAGCTCCTTCTCCCAGCCGGGGGCCACCAGTCCGGCCTTCTGAAGCTTCTGCACATCGCCCGCCAGGGCGAGGGTGGCCACATCGGCCGGTAGGCCATCGAGGATCGCCCGGGTCTGGGAGCCGGAGCCGCCGTAGCTGCTGCGCACCCGGATCGTCTGGCCGGTGCGGGCCTTCCAGTCGGCCTCGAACTGGGGCAGGATCTTGTCGTAGGCGCCCTTGGTGACGGCGTAGCTCACCAGCAGCAGCTCCTGCCCTCCCTTCTCGGCCGTGCCGGCGCCGCCTTTCTCGGCCGTGCGCGGGCCGCCGCCGCAGCCGCCCAGCAGCAGGGCCGCCAGGGCCAGGGGCGCCCCCAGGCGGGAAGCGAGGCGACGGGCGGCGAGGTGACGGGCGGCGGGAGGAACGGAGCGGCCAGAAAGCACGGTAAGCCGATGGGCAACATGGATAAGAGTTTACAGGCTCTTCCGCCCGCTTCCCTGGGGATGGTGAGTGAGGCCGGTCCCCTGGAGTTCCCAGGGGACCGGCCGGTGCGTGCCGCTCAGCGGGTCTGGGAGAAGATCTGATCCCAGAGGCCGCCCTTGCCGAAGAACTTCTTGTCCACGGAGCCCCAGCCACCGAAATCACCCACCTTGAAGAACTTCACGTCGGGGAATTTGCCCTTGGCGTAGGCCTTGCCCTGGGGGGTGACGGGCCGGAAGCCGTTGTCCACGAAGATCCGCTGGGCCGCCGGCGTGTAGAGGAAACGGGCGAAGGCCTCGGCCGCCTGGCGGGTGCCTTTCTTGTCCACATTCCTGTCGACCACGGCGATCGGCATCTCGGTCAGCACGTTGGGGCTGAACACCCGCACCGGTCCCGTCCATTCGCCGCTCTTGCGGGCCAGCACCGCTTCGGTCTCCCAGTTGAGCAGCACATCGCCCTGGCGCCGCTTCACGAAGGTGTCGGTGGCCTCGCGGGCATCCTTGGGCAGCACCTCGGCGTTTTTGTACACGCCGGTGATGAAGCTCCTGGCCGCCGCTTCCGTGCCGCCCGCCCGGGTGATCGAACCCCACAGGGCCAGGAAGTTCCAGCGGGCGCCGCCGGAGGTCTTGGGATTGGCCAGCACCGATTCGACGTTCTTGTTGTCGAGGTCCTTCCAGCCGTTGATCTTCTTGGGGTTGCCGGGCCGCAGGAAGGCGACCACGGTGGAATTGGTGGGCACCGAGTTGTTGGGGAATTCCCGCTCCCAGCCGGGCTGGATCAGGCCCTTCTCCTCGATCTTCTTCACGTCGGCGCTCATCGCCAGGCCCACCACATCGGCCTCCAGGCCATCGATCACGGCGCGGGTCTGGCTGCCGGAGCCGCCGTAGCTGCCCCTGACCTCAATCTCCTGGCCGGTCTTTTTCTTCCAGTCGGCCGCGAACAAGGGGATGATCTTGTCGTAGGCGGCCTTGGTGACGGCGTAGCTCACTAGCAGCAGGGTCTGCTTTCTGGGGGTCTGGGCTTCGACGCGCTGGCCGCTGAGCAGGCCGCCGCCGAGGCTGAGGGCCGGCACGGCGGCAAGGGCGCTGAGGGCGAGAGCCGCGCCGGCGCGGCGGCCCAGGGGGACGGGCGAAAAAACCACGGTAGTCCGATTGGGGTACTGACTAAACCTACGGATCCGCCGGCCGCACCGGTGTAATCGCCGCCACAGCCCCGGGAAGCCGGGGGATCCCCTCCCGTGGCGCGGCGGCGGCTGCGACAATCCCCACAGTCAAGCCGGGGATTCCGTGGGCTTCAGCGCCAAAACCGAGTACGGCCTGGTCTCCCTGCTGGAGCTGGCCGCCGTGTACGGCCAGGGGGGCGTGCTGCAGGTGGCGGAGATCGCCCAGCGCCAGGGCATCCCCGACCGCTACCTGGAGCAGATGCTCACCAGCCTGCGCCGCGCCAACATCCTGCGCAGCATCCGCGGGCCCAAAGGCGGCTACCAGCTGGCCCGTCCGCCGGCCCAGATCCAGGTGGCCGAGGTGGTGAGCTGTCTGGAGGGCGAGGTGGTCGCCCGCTCCGGCGGCCGGCGCGACACCCCGGAATACGCGGTGCTGATCGCCCTGGAGGATCGCCTCGAGCGGACCCGGCGCGAGATCCTCGAGCAGGCCACCCTGCAGCAGCTTCTCGACCAGCGCGACCAGCTGGCGCAGGCGCAGTCGATGTACTTCATCTGAGCCGCCACCCCGGCACCCCCTATTGAACGTTTGCCCGATGGGGTATCCGTGCTACGGTGCGGCCACCGCATCGCGACCCCATGGCCTGTTGTCGTTTCCTCCCCCTGCTCCATGACCTTCCCCCCGCACCGCGCCCCCCATCCCGATGACCCTCTCCTCCCTGACCACCCCCCGCCTCACCACCACCCTGCGCCTCACCCTGCTGCCCAATGACGTCCTGCCCGACGGCCTGAGCTGGCGCATCCTGGATGGCTACATCCGCACCGCCGCCTGGGATTCCGAGGGCGAAGCCATCACCCTCGGCCTCTGGGGGCCGGGCGACTGGGTGACGAGCGCCTACTCCGCCCTCCGGCCC
>JBIKTO010000179.1:0-5749 GCA_044348065.1 Cyanobium sp. | reverse complement strand
CCTGCTGCTCGGGGGCCTGGGGATCACCATCCTCGTGGGGCTGGTGCGCATCCCCGATCGCCTCGACGCCCTGTTGCTGGTCAGCCAGGCGATCGCCAATCTGATCGCGGGGTTGAACCGTCTGGCCGTGGGGCTGCTCCAGCTCGGGGCGGTCCTGCTGGTGGTGCTGATGGCGCTCCTGGCCCTGCTGCTGCTGACCGGAGGCCTGGTGCGCCTCTGGCGGGCGCTGCTGCCGGCGGTCACCACGCCGCTCCCGCGGGACTCCGGCTCCGCCCCGTTGCCACCGCTGCTCTGAGCGCCGACACCCGGCCCTTTCAGCCGTGCAGTCGCACCGCCCAGAGTCCCGCCAGTTGCCAGGACGACCAGAGGAAGGCCGCCAGGATCAACCAGTTCAGCCAGGGAGGTCTGGACTTGCCGGGGCTGTTCATCGCGGACGCGGGGTGGGAGCGGATCCGCGATGAGCCTATGGTCAGAGTCCGATTCGCTGCCGATCCGATCTGCCATGAAGCGGGTCATCCTGGAGGCCGCGCTCCCCGCCATCGTCCGCCCGCCTGCATGGATGCCCTGATCTCCGCCTTGCTGCGGCCAGAGGCCCACGAACCGCCGGAGCTGGCGATCGACGTGGTGGAAACCCACATCTCCTGGGTTCTGCTGGTTGGAGACCATGCCTACAAGATCAAGAAGCCCGTCAATCTCGGGTTTGTCGACTTCAGTTCGCCAACGCGCCGGGCCTGGTTCTGCGCCGAGGAACTGCGGCTGAACCGCAGGCTGGCCGCCAACCTTTATCTGGCGGTCGTGCCGATCCACGGACCGATCGAATCGGCCAGCTTCCATGGCGAGGGGCCGGTGATCGAGATGGCGCTGAAGATGCGCCGTTTCCCCCAGGCGGCTCTGCTGCCCGCCGCCATCGAGCGAGGCGAAGTGAATCCCGCCGCCTTCGACGGCCTGGCGGAGCGGCTGGCGGCCTTCCACGCCCGGGCCACCGTGGCGGAGGCCTCGGAGGCCTGGGGCGCCCCCCCGGCGGTGCAAACCCCGGCCTTCGCCAATCTCGACGTGCTGGAGCAACAGCGGGTCGAGCCCGACACCGTGGCGGCGTTGCGCCGCTGGACGATGGCCGAGTCCCACCGGCTCGAGCCCCTGATCCGTCGCCGCAAGGCCGAGGGGCGGGTGCGGGAATGCCACGGCGATCTGCATCTGGGCAACATGGTCTTCGTCGACAACCGGATCGAAGTCTTCGACTGTCTGGAATTCAGTCCGGACCTGCGCTGGATCGATGTGATCAGCGATCTGGCCTTCGCCGTGATGGATCTCCAGCAGCGCGGCCTCCAGCGGCCCGCGGATCGCCTGCTCGGCCAGTGGCTGGAGCGCAGTGGTGATTACACGGGCCTGGAGCTCTGGTCGTGGTACAGGGTGTATCGGGCGCTGGTGCGCGCCAAGGTCAGCGTGCTGCGCCTCAGGCAGGGGAACCTGCCGCACCAGGAGGAGGCGGAGCTGCGCGCGTCGCTGGCCGCCTACCTGGGCTGGGCCCTGGCGCTCACCCAGCCGCGGCGGCCGGCGCTGGTGATCACCCACGGCATCTCGGGCAGCGGCAAAAGCCACTGGGCCCGCCGCCTGGCCAGCGCTCCGGGCTGGCTGCACCTTCGCTCCGATGTGGAGCGCAAGCGGCGTTTCGGGCTCTGGGGGGATCCGCAGGACCCTGGCGGTGACGACCCGCTGCAGGAGAGTGGCGATCTGTACAGCCCGGCGGTGAGCCGCTGGCTCTACGAAGAGCGGCTGACCCGTTGCACCACCGCGGCTCTGGCGGCTGGCCTGAATGTGGTGGTGGATGCCACCTTCCTGAGGCGGGAGCAGCGGCAAGGGTTCGCCGCCCTGGCGAACCGTTGTCGGGCTCACTTCGCCATGCTGGAGTGCGTGGGCGACCCTCAGGAGGCGCGCCGCAGGGTGGAGGAACGGCGTGCTGCCGGGCTGGATCCCTCAGACGCGGACGCGGCGGTGATCAGCCGTCAGCTGGAGATCCTGGAGCCGATCGATGAGGGGGAACGGCAGACGATCCCCCTGGTCTGCCAGGGGACGATGCGCGGCCTGCGGGGCCTGGAGCGCTGGCTGGCCTCCCGGAGCTGAGCTCCGCGAGGCCCCTGGCGATCAGAACCACTCGGGAATGGCTTCCTCCGCGGTGTTGACGTGGGCTTCCGGCGTGGTGCGCTGAAATTCGAGGGTGATGTTGCGACGCTGCTCACCGTCGGCGGCCACGGCCTCGATGGGATAGAGCTGCTGGCCATCGCGGAAGGGCACCTGAATGCGGAAGGTGCCTTCGGCGGAGAGGGGAACCTCTTCGCCACCGATGGTGAGCCGGGCCGAAGGGTCGGTGGCCCCATAGACAATCAGTTCGGCGTCGGCGACGAGCCAGAAGGCCCGCTGGCGGGTGGGCACAGCGCCGGCTCCGGATTCCGTGAGGCCGCTGGCCCACTGGCCCACGCCGGAGAGGTGCAGCCCGGCGGCCGCGTCGCCGCCTTCACCGAATTCGTGGAAGGCCTCCGAGCCGCGCCCGAGGCGGCGCCAGCGGGCGGTGGCCGTCTGATACAGACGCTCATGCAGGCCGCTCTGCTGTTCGGCGAAGGGAACGGCGACGTCCCCCTCGGGCAGAGCGTCGAGGGAGAAGGGGATGAACTGGTCGAGGATCTGCTCGCTGGGGTGGAGGGCCGGCACCCGGGCCACGGAGGAGAAGGCCAGGGACACCCAACCGCCGGCACTGCGGAAGCCCAGCTCGACCCGATAATCACGGTCGCTCAGCGGCACCGGCAGATACCACTCGGTGGCATGGCTGTCGACCACCACCTCCTGGAGGGTGTGGGGATGGGAGGAGCCACCGGGCAGACCGGTCACGTCGGCCACCCGCAGGCAGAGCTGGGTGGCGCCAGCGGCCAGGGCGGCCTCCCGATCGCTCTCTGAAATCTCCCAGAAGGCATAGGCCCACTGGGGATCGCGGGGAAGGAACACCACCCGGGTCTCGGACTGCGGACGGGGAGCGGGTGGCATCTCCCGCTCGATCGCGCGCAGGTCGGGCACCACCTGGACGTCCGGGGCCGGTTCGGGGGCCACCGTCTCGATCGGCGCGGCAGCCGATGGCGCCTGGGGATCGAGGGAGGCTTTGTCCGCGATCGCCTCGGCCAGGCCTTCGCGATTCTGGGCGCTATAGCGGCTGATGCCAAGCGAGCGAGCCAGCTCGCGCAGCTGGCGCATGCTCATGGAGGCAAGGTTGGCGACCGGGTTGTTGCTTGCCATCCGTACGGACTGTGTCGAACGATGGCGCCAATGTTCCGGGATCCTGAGGCCCTGGGATCGCTCCTGTCAGCGGATGGCCACAACAAGGGCCGTTCTTCGCTCGATCCGGAGATCGGCGCCAGGGGAGCTCGGCAGCCGGGATGGCGGCACCTCGCGGCCCCGCGGCGGCAGGCTCGCCAGCAGCGCCGACACCCCCAGCACCAGGCCCACCCCCAGCCAGCCGTACCGACCTCGCTCCAGCCTGGGGAGCCCCGGCCGGCGTCTGCCCCCCGCGATCGCCCGCAGCCCCAGCGGCTGCCCGCAGCGCGCACACACCATCCGCCCGGCGAGGCTCCGGTCCGCCTTCACCGCCCAGCTGCCACAGCTCGGACAGGCCACCGCTGCCGTTCCTTTCGCACTGCCGCCATGGTGGCCCACATCAGAGCCATTGTGGCGAGGCTCCCTCCAGATCCTGGCCCCCCGCCTGCTGGCGCAGCAGGTCGAAATCGGCGAAATCGAAGCCTGGTCCCACGCAGCAGGTGACCAGGCTCCACGCCCCCAGGCTGCGGGCGGCCTGCCACCAGCCGGCGGAGATCACGTGCGCCGGCGCCTGATCGGAGGCACCGATCCGCCAGGGTCCCAGGATCAGCGCCTCCGCCTCGCCGCCGGCGGGGGGAAGGCGCCAGAGCTCCAGGCTTGCCCCTGCGCCGTATTGCCAGATCTCATCAGCCCCCCGCACCCGGTGCCAGCGGCTGATCGCCCCGGCCTCCAGCAGGTAGGCGATCAGGGTGAGGCCGCTGCGGCCGGCGCCGTCCGCGTCGCGGCGCACCGCCAGCGACGAGCGATGCCATTCCCGGTACCAGCCCCCTTCCGGATGGGGTTCGAGCCCCAGCTGGGCGATCCAATCGCGGGCGCTGGCGTGCTGGGTTTCCGACATCCTGGTGGCCGCGGCGGTGGTGGTTCGTGCGTACCATTCTGGGGTTGCGCCGCCGCCTTGTCGTCGTCCCTGCCAGAGCCGGGCCAGGCCCCGGCCTCGGGCTTCCCCAGCCCGGCCGAGGACCACGGGGAGGCCCGCCTTGATCTGAACGTCGAGCTGATCCCCCGGCCGCTCTCCACTGTCCTGCTGCGCATCAGCGATGGGGCGATGCGGCGGGAGGGGATCAGCGATGGCGATCTGCTGGTGATCGATCGCAGCGTCGACGCCCGCCCGGGCATGGTGGTGGTGGCGATCCAAGGGGGAGCCTTCCTGCTGCGCCGTCTGCGCTGGCGTGGGGATCACCCCTGGTTGGTGGCCGGCGATGGGGTGAGCCCGCCGCTGCCGCTGGGCCCGGATCCGCAGGGCGCCGAACTCTGGGGGGTGGTGCTGCACGCCGTCCACGCCCTGGCGCCGCCGCGGACGGGCCAGGGGCGCTGGGGCGCTCAATCGGGCCGGGGCAGCGGCAGCTCCGGCAGTTGACCCCGTCGGCGCAGCTCCTGGCGGAACGCCTGGGCCAGGGCCCGCCCCTCAGCGCGGGGAGCGGGGGCTCCCCGCCAGGCCCGGCGCAGGTGGGCGGCCAGGGCCAGCAGCCGCAGGGCGAGGCTGAGGCAGACGAGCAGTTGCAGGCAGAGCTTGAGCAGGGCCGGGCCCGCAGGGGCTGATTCAGGCTAGGAAGCCCGGAGCGCGCCATGCTGGGAAGGCGTTTGCGCCAGGTCTCTGACGTCCGCACCCACTCCTGACGGCCGTCCCGCTCCCCTCCAGGAGGGCCTCGCCGATCCGCTGGCGCCCCCCACCGCGGATGGCGGCCCCGAACCGCTTCCCGCCCTGAGCGTGGAGGAGCTGGAAACCCTGTGGGATGCCCTGGATCCGCTGCTGGATGGCTTCGGCGCCGGGGAGTCCTGCCTGGATGACGCCAGCGCCTTCCTCGCCCGCCTGGGCATCCAGGCCCAGGGGCCGGGGGAGGCCGCCACGGGATCGCCCCTGCTCCAGTGGCTGGAACGCTGGCGGGCCGCCGGCGGCAACCGCCAGACCCTGCGGCTGATGGTGCGCACCCTGCTGGCGAACCGCTGAACCGCGCCATGGCCCCTGGGCTCGGATCACGGGGCGGAGCGGCGCGGTGGGCGGGATGGCTGCTGATGCTGCTGACGCTGGGCCTGATGACGCCACCGCTGCAGGGGCAGGGCCAGCCGCCGCTGCACCAGGGGGAGGAGTACGAGCTGGCGCGCGGCCGGCTGCTCTCCCGGGGCTGGCGGCCACAGGTGGAGCACGAGCCGGGGGAGGTGTGTTCGGTGTGGCCGGACGATCGACGCTGCAGCCGCTTCCCGGAACTGGCCAGCTGCGCCCAGACAGGAGCGGGCTACTGCCGCTTCGAGTGGCGAGCACCGGATGGGCGACGCTTTGCGCTGATCACCAGCGGCGGCAACCCCAGTGGTGCGCCGGGACGGATCGAGCGCTGGTTTCTGCTGCGCTGATGGGGGCACGCCCAACAGCGACCGGGCGGAGGGGTCGGCA
>JBIKTO010000178.1:0-5767 GCA_044348065.1 Cyanobium sp. | reverse complement strand
TTCCCGCACGAACTCTCCGGTGGGCAGCGACAGCGGCTGGCCCTGGCCAGGGCCCTGGCGCCGGGCAGCGCCCTGGTGTTGCTGGATGAGCCCTTCTCCAACCTGGATGTGGAGGTGCGCCTGCGGCTGCGGGCCGAGCTGCCGGGGGCGCTGGCGGAATGCGGAGCCGGGGGCCTGATGGTCACCCATGACCCCGAGGAAGCCCTGGCGATCTGCGATCGGGTGGCGGTTCTGGGGGAAGGGCGCCTGCACCAGTGCGCCTCGCCCCAGGAGCTGGTGAGCGCTCCAGCCTCGGCCTTCGTGGGCCGCTTCGTGCTCCAGGCCAACCTGCTGCCGGCCCGGCGGGCCGGGCGAGGGGTGCGCACCGCCCTGGGCACCCTGGTCCCCGAAGCCGGGGAGATCCCCCCGGCGGAGCGGCTGGAGGTGCTGCTGACGCCGGAGGCCCTGGAGCTGGACGCTTCGGAACCGGAGGGTTCGAACGCCGGCGAGGCGCTGGTGCTGGGCCGGGAATTCCAGGGACGCGACTGGATGTATCGGGTGCGCTGCGACGGCGAAGAGCTGAGGGTGCGCCTGCCGCTTTGGCACAACTATCGCCGCGGCGACAGGGCACAGCTGCGGTTAAGAACAGGTGAATCGGCCCTTCTTTACCCTGGCTGCTTGCGCCTAAAGGGCCTATGATATGTGGAGAATGCAGATTTTAAAGCTGACTTCTTCAGCTCCTTAATGTGACCACCGATCAAGCTTTCCCAAAGGTGAAAAATTCACCAGAGTCTCCTGAAGGGGCTGGACAATTTTTTGGCGTCACCCCACCTGACGCCCTCCTGGAGGAACTGCTCGAATCCGGTTGCTGTGAAAGCGACGACCCGGCCCGGGGACTGAACGGCTGCTGCGAACACATCGCCGCCCTCATCCGCAAGCTCACAGGCTCCGCCATCGCCGTCGTCTGCCTGCTCGACATCCCAGATTCCGATCGGGGAATCCTGCGCGCCTGTGTCGGCCTGCCCGACAATGGCGAAGCGGGCGAGGAGGCCCGCCGCTCCAGCCTGTTTCAGCTCAGCGCGCAATCGATCCTGCAGCGCCAGCCCCTGCTGGTCGCCGACGCCCAGAGCGATCTGCGCCTGCGCCACCACAGCGCCGTGCAGGACGCTCCCCAGGTGCGCTTCCTGCTCTCCCAGCCCCTGATCACCCCCGATGGCCGGGTGCTGGGTTACCTCAGCTGCCTCGATCCAGAGGTGCGGATCCTGCCCGATCCATGCCTGGGGAGCCTGGCTCGTCTGGCCGCGCTGGTGGTGCGCCGTCTCGAGCGCCGGCGGCTGCAGCGCCAGTTCGCGGAGGCCGATCACTGCTGCGATCCCCCCCAGGCCCCGCCCCTGCCGGCCCTGCTCAGCCGCGAACAGATCATCCAGATGCTGGAGTCCTCCTTCCGGCTGGGTCTCAACAACGGCTATGCGGTGCTCCGCTGCGAGGTCAAGGACCACGACCGTCTCGGCGCCACCCATGGCAGCCAGGTGGCGAACCTGGTGCTCGATGAGATCGCCCGCAAGCTGCTGCAGGCTCTGCCCGCGGAGGCCTCGGCGGCCCGCTTCACCGATGCCGAATTCCTCGTGCTGCTCCCCCATGTGCATCGGGATGCGGTGGCGGCGGGCACCGCCCGGCGGCTGATCGATCTCCTCTGCGAGGACATCCACACCCACGAGCACGCCATCCCGATCACCATCGCGATCGGCATCGTGATGGTCCAACCCCATCACCACAGCGCCGCGGCCGTGATCGCCGACGCGGCGATCGCCCGCCGCATCGCCAGCCGCTCCCTGATCAGCCAGTTCTGCTTCCTCGATGACCAGAGCCGTCGCAGCGTCAGCGACGACTACACCCTGGAGGCCAGCCTCCGCGATGCCCTGCGCCTGAGTGATCTGATCCCCTTCTTCCAGCCGATCCTGGATCTGGCCACCGGCCAGGCCCTGGGCTTCGAGGCGCTGGCCCGCTGGCCCGGCACGGGCAGGGGTGTCACCCAACCCGGCCAATTCCTGCCGACAGCCCAGCGCAGCGGCCTGACCGGCGAACTCGATCTGCAGATCATTCGCAAGTCCCTCGATGCCCTGCCGGCCCTCGGGGCCTCCTCCCAGGGCCGCGCCATGGTCATGAGCCTCAATCTCTCCGCCCAGCTTCTGGGGAGCGCTCTGCTGCGCACCCAGTTGCTGGAGCTCCTCTCCACCCGCAGCCTGCCGCTCGGCTGGCGCCTGCAGGTGGAGATCGTTGAGGAGGGCCTCCAGGATGTCAGCCCCGATTTCGAAGGCTTTCTCAAGCGGCTCGCCTGCCTGGGGGTGGACATTGCCATTGACGATTTCGGCACCGGCTACTCCTCGCTCTCCCGCCTCAACGCCCTGCCGATTCAGATGTTCAAAATCGACCGCAGCTTCGTTCAGAACATCAATCACGAGCTCACACCCAGCAACCAGCTGCTGCGCACCATCAATGCCCTGGCCAACGATCTCGGCCTGGCCACCACCGCCGAAGGGGTGGAGAACGAAGCCCAGCGGGAATGGCTGTTGGCCAACGGATTCCCCTACGGCCAGGGCTTCCTCTTCGCTCCGCCGATGCCCCTGGGCGAGGCGATCGCCTGGATGCGGCACTCCCGCCAGCCCAGCCGGCCCGCCAAGGCGCCCGCAGCCCCGGCCGAGGGCTGGTCACAAACCCTCAGGCCCCTGGGGCGCCGCATCCGCGGGGCCATCAGGAGTCTGCGCGACGGCCAGGCTTGACAGACCCCTGGGCCCGCCAGCGGCATCACCAGCCGTTGCGGCTCTGCCGATGCACGGCCAGCTCCCGGGGATCGGCACTGCGCACGAACAGATTGGTGGCCCGTTCCAGAGCGATGCTCGACGGGATGGTGGGCAGCCCCTGGGCACGGCGCTGACGCACCTCCCGCAGCCGGCGCCCGATCGCCTCGTCCGCCGGGCATTCCCGTGCCGCCCAGGCCAGGTTGGTTTCGGTGTATTCGTGGGCGCACCACACCCGCGTGGCCTCCGGCAGGGCCGCCAACCGCTGCAGGGAGTGCCACATCTGCTCGGCGGTGCCCTCGAACAGCCGTCCGCAGCCGCCCGCGAAGAGGGTGTCGCCGCAGAACAGATGGCCGCCCCGCTCGCCGGCGGCGGCCGGCAGATGGAAGGCGATGTGGGCACGGGTGTGGCCAGGCACCGCGATCACCTCCAGCTCCCGGCCCAGCAGCGGCAGCCGATCGCCCTCGGCCACCCCGATCGTCTGGAAGGGAATGCGATCCAGGTCGTCGCGGGCGGCCAGCACCGCCGCCGCCGGCCAGTGGCCCAGCAGCTCCGGCGTGCCACCGATGTGATCGCTGTGGTGGTGGGTCTGCAGAACCGCCACCAGCTCCAGGCCACGCCGCTCCAGCCAGGCCGCCACCGGCGGCGCCAAGGCCGGATCCACCACCGCGGCCCGGCGGCCGTCCTGCAGCACAAACACGTAGTTATCACGCAGGACCGGGATCAGCTCCACCGTGAGGGCGGGCGACGCGGGCAGCGGCTGGGGGGTGGGGTCGGGCATCCGTTCTGGCGGCGAGGCGGGCATCGGTACAGTCCAGCTCGACACCGCCGCTCTCCATGATCACCGTTGCCCTGGCCAAGGGCGCCCTGCTGCGGGAGTCGGTGGCCGTGTTCGCGGCCGCCGGCCTCGACTTCAGCCCCCTGCTCGATCCGGACAACCGGTTGCTGATGGTGCCGAGCAGCTGCGGCAGGGCCCGCGCCCTGCTGGTGCGCAACGCCGATGTGCCGGTGTATGTCGCCTATGGCCAGGCCCAGCTCGGGGTGGTGGGCTACGACGTGCTCCTGGAGCAGCGGCTGCCGGTGGCACCGCTGGTGGACCTGGGTTTCGGGGGCTGCCGCATGGCGGTGGCGGTGAAGCGGAGCAGCGGCTACCGCCGGGCCGCCGACCTGCCCGCCCACTGCCGCGTCGCCAGCAAGTTCACCCACTGCGCCAGCCAGTTCTTCGCCCAGCTCGACCTGCCGGTGGAGCTGATCCACCTCACCGGTTCGGTGGAGCTGGGGCCGATCACCGGCATGTCGGAGGCGATCGTGGATCTGGTGGCCACCGGCCGCACCCTGCGGGACAACGGTCTGGTGGCGATCGACGACCTCTTCGAAAGCACCGCCCGCCTGGTGGGCCACCCCCTGGCCCTGCGCCTCGACGCCGGCCCCCTGCAGGCGATCGTGCAACGGATCGAGGCCGCGAGCCGCGCGCCGCGCCCCCGCTGATGGCCACCCTCGACCGGCAACGCCTGCGGCGGCTGCTTCCCTACTTCGCCCGGGAACGCAACCGGCTGCTGCTCACCCTGGTGCTGCTGGTGCCCCTCGCCCTGGCCGCCAGCATCCAGCCCCTGCTGGTGGGCCAGGCGATCGCCGTCCTGCGGGGCGAGAGCGTGATGCCCTGGCTGGCGGGACGGCCGGTGGCCGAGGCCCTGCGCTCTCTGGTGCTGCTCCTGCTCCTGGCGGTGCTCCTGCGGCTGGCCCTGCAGGGCACCCAGAGCTACACCGTTCAGGTGGTGGGCCAGCGGCTCACGGCCCGCATCCGCGACGACCTGTTCCGCCACGCCCTCTCCCTGCCCCTGCGCTTCCACGACCGCATGCCGGTCGGCAAGCTGCTCACCCGCCTCACCAGCGATGTGGATGCCCTGGCCGAGGTGTTCGGCAGCGGCGCCGTCGGCGTCCTGGCGGATCTGGTGACCCTGCTGGTGATCGGCATCACGATGGTCTCGATCGAGTGGCGGCTCGGGCTGCTGCTGCTGCTGATCCAGATACCGGTGATCCTGGGGGTGCTCTGGCTGCAGCGGCGCTACCGCCTCGCCAACTACCGGGTGCGGGAGGAGCTCGGCCAGCTCAACGCCGACCTGCAGGAAAACCTGCAGGGGCTCGAGGTGGTGCAGATGTTCCGCCGGGAGCGGGTGAACAGCGAGGCCTTCGCCCGCACCAACGCCGGCTACCGGCAGGCCGTGACCGGCACGATCTTCTACGACAGCGCCATCTCCGCCTTCATCGAATGGGTGGCCCTGGCGGCCGTGGCCCTGGTGCTGGCCCTGGGCGGGACGATGGTGAGCGGCGGCGCCATGGGCCTGGGCACCCTCACCACCTTCATCCTCTTCTCCCAGCGGGTGTTCGATCCACTGCGCCAGCTGGCGGAGCGCTTCACCCAGATCCAGGGGGGCCTGACGGCGGTGGAGCGGATCGGCGAGCTGATGGAGCAGCCGATCGAGATCGCCGATCTGCCCGGGGAGCAGCGGGGCGAGGCCGCCCGTCGCAGCGCCGGCCAGGCCCGCAGCCCTGGCGAGGTGGTGTTTGAGGCGGTCTCCTTCGCCTATCGCCCCGATGAGCCGATCCTCGAAGACCTCTCCTTCCGCATTGCCGCGGGCGAGCACGTGGCAATCGTGGGCCCCACGGGATCAGGCAAAACAACTGTGATCCGACTGCTGTGCCGCCTCTACGAACCCCAGCGCGGTCGCATCCTGCTCGACGGCGTCGACATCCGCGAACTGCCGATCGCCACCCTGCGCCAACGGCTCGGCGTGGTGCTGCAGGACACCTTCCTGTTCAGCGGCAATGTGGCCGACAACCTGCGCCTCGACGCCGATCTCGATGACCCCGCCCTGGAGCGGCTCTGCGCCTCCCTCGGCCTGACCCCCCTGCTGGAGCGCCTCGATCACGGCCTCGCCACCGAGCTGCGCGAGCGGGGCGGCAATCTCTCATCCGGCGAGCGGCAGCTG
>JBIKTO010000176.1:0-5802 GCA_044348065.1 Cyanobium sp. | reverse complement strand
CCGGCCGCTGCTCCGCCTCCCGCAGAAAGTTGGCCAGCAGCTGGTGGCCGCTCTCGGTGAGCACGCTCTCGGGGTGGAACTGCACCCCCTGCAGATGGGGGTGCTGCCGGTGGCGCAGGCCCATGATCGTGCCGTCCTCCAGCCAGGCGGTGATCTCCAGGCAGTCCGGCAGGCTTTCGCGTTCGGCGATCAGGCTGTGGTAGCGGGTGGCGGTGAGCGGCTCGGGCAGGCCCGCGAACACCCCCTGACCGCCGTGGTGCACGGGAGATGTTTTGCCGTGCATCAGTTCGCGGGCGCGCACCACCCGGCCACCGAACACCTGGGCCAGGCACTGGTGCCCCAGGCACACCCCCAGGATCGGCACCTCAGGCCCCAGCTCCCGCAGCACCTCCAGGCAGATGCCGGCCTGGTCCGGATCCCCCGGACCGGGGGAGATCAGGATCGCCGCGGGCGCCAATGCCTTGATCTCCGCCAGGTTGAGGGCGTCGTTGCGCACCACCTGCAGATCCGCCGCCAGCGGATGCTCCGCCGCCAGCTCCCCCAGGTACTGGACGAGGTTGAAGGTGAAGCTGTCGTAGTTGTCGAGGACCAGGAGCATCGCGTCGGCCGGTGTGATCAGAACCCGAACTTCTGCAGCAGGGGGGGGATCAGCAGCAGCAGGGCGATCATCATCGAGGAGAGGGCCGCCACGAGCACGGCAGCGGCGGCACAGTCCTTGGCGATGCGCGCCAGGGGGTGGAACTGGCGGCCGATCGCCAGGTCCACCACCGCCTCGGTGGCGGTGTTGAGCAGTTCGAGCACCAGTACCGCCGCCACGGTGAGCACCAGCACCGCCAGCCGGTCAACGGTGAGGCGCAGCCAGAGCCCCATGGCGAAGACGAACAGGCCGGTGACCACATGGATGCGGAAATTCCGCTGGCTGGCGAAGCCATAGGCCAGGCCCTGGGCGGCGTAGCGGAAGCTCGCCGGCAGGTCGCCGGCCACCTTCCAGGCTCCCACCCGCATCCGCCGGCCGCGGCGATGCACGTCGGTGATCGGGCGAAGCGGTGGCGAATTCTCGGGAACCAGCATGGGCTTGGCCATCCGCCGCAGAACCGTTGTCCGGCACCTTAACCCCAACGGCCAGGGAGGCCCAGCAGCCGATCCTGCCGTTCCAGCATCGCCGCCAGGGATTGCTCATCCGGGTGATCCCAGCCGAGCAGGTGCAGCAGGCCGTGGCTGGCCAGGAAGCGCAGCTCCCGCTCCAGGGGGTGGTCGTGCTCCTCGGCCTGGCGGGCGGCGGTGTCCAGGGAGATGAGGATGTCGCCCAACTCCAGCGGCCCCCCCGGCAACGGCACCGCCTCTTCCTGGGCCGCGAAGGCCAGCACGTCGGTCGGACCGGGCTGGTGGCGCCAGGTTTCGTTGAGGGCGGCGATGCTGGCGTCGTCGCAGAGCTGCAGGCCGAGGCTGTAGGCGGGGCTGCGCAGGGAGGTGGGGATCTCGGCGGCCAGCTCGGCCAGCCAGCGGCCCAGCAGCAGTCTCCAGCTCTCCTCTCCGTCCTCGTCCGAGGCCAGCGCTCCTGCGGCGACCCGCAGCTCGGGGGCCAGCCCGTCGCCCAGGGAGAAGGCCAGATCCAGCTCCACGTCTCCTCCCCTTGCCTCAGGCGCGCTGCTCATCTTCTCCGCCGCGCTGCTCATCCGGGCAGCTGGGGCCGGCCCAGCCAGGCGATCAACACCAGAAAAGCGGTGAGCCCCACGGCGGTGAGGCCGAAATGGAGGAGGCTCTGGCGGCCTTTGCGCACCATGTTGCGCATCGCCAGCTTGAGGAAGCTGGGCCGTTCCGCCACCTGGTCCGTTGGCGGGGCAGCGGCAGCCTCGGGGTCCGGCGTCACGGGGGAGGTTCAGCAGAGGGGGCTGATTCAGTCTGGAGGCTCATGTCCCGGGCTGCGGAGCTCAGGCGGCCGTCTCCACCCCCACCTCCACCCCCTGGCGCAGCAGCGACTGGATGAAGGGGTCGAGATCGCCGTCCATCACCCCCTGCACATCGGTGGTCTCCTCGCCGGTGCGCAGATCCTTCACCAGCTGGTAGGGGTGGAACACGTAGTTGCGGATCTGGTTGCCCCAGGCCGCTTCCACGATGTCGCCGCGGATGTCGGCGATCTCAGCGGCCCGCTGCTCCTGGGCGATCACCAGCAGCTTGGCCATCAGCAGCGCCATCGCCTTCTCCTTGTTCTGGAGCTGGGAGCGCTCCTGGGTGCAGCGCACCGCCAGGCCGGTGGGAATGTGCAGGATGCGCACGGCCGTCTCCACCTTGTTCACGTTCTGGCCGCCGGCGCCGCCGGAGCGGGAGGTGGTGACCTCCAGATCTTTCTCGGGGATGTCGAGCTTCACCTCCTCCTCGAGCTTGGGCATCACCTCCACGCCGGCGAAGCTGGTCTGGCGCTTGTCGTTGGCGTTGAACGGCGAGATCCGCACCAGCCGGTGCGTGCCCTTCTCGTTGCGGAGGTAGCCGTAGGCGTAGCGCCCCTCGATTTCGATCGTGCAGCTCTTGATGCCCGCCTCCTCCCCCTCGGAGAGTTCGTCGACGGTGACCTTCATGCGGTGGTCCTCGGCCCAGCGGGTGTACATGCGCATCAGCATCAGCGCCCAGTCCTGGGCGTCGGTGCCGCCGGCGCCGGCATTGATGCTGATCACCGCTCCTTCCTTGTCGTAAGGGCCGCAGAGCAACCGCTCCAGCTCCCAGCGGTCGAGGTCGCCGCGCAGCAGGCGCAGCCCGGCGGCGGCCTCCTCGAGCATGTCGTTGTCGGCCTCCAGCTCCAGGAGCTCCAGGGTGGCCCGGCCGTCATCCACGGCGGCGCGCCAGCGGCGGAGCTGCTCCAGCTGCTGCTTCACCTCATCGAGCAGACGCATCTGCTTCTGGGCCTGCTGCTGGTCGTCCCAGAAGCCGGGCTGGGCGGCGAGCTGCTCCAGGTCCTGCTGGCGGGCCTTCAGGGCAGGAACGTCAAAGACAGTCCTGGGCATGGCCCAGGCGGTCGGTGAGCTCGGAGAGGTCGCGCTTGAAATCGGTGAGGTCGAGCACAGGGAGGCAAGGCCGCTGCCAGGACGCTACAGCGGCCCCAGGCAGGTGGCCGTGGGTGGTCGCGCTGGTCCTTGCTCCAACGGGAACCATGAGCCGGGCAGGGAGATCGCGAGTTCGTGTTGACGCGTCCTGGCACCGACCCTAGCTTGAGTACAGAACGCTAAAGACACCATGTCCGCTCCTTGGAAATCTCTTCCGGCGGCGCTTCGTCCCTCCACTCGCGGCCTGCCTTTGCTGGGTCTGGCCCTCGTTGTCGGCGCTTCCCTCGTCCACGGTGAGGCGAAGGCCGGGGTGGCGCCGGTCACCAGTCGTTCCCAGCTGGCCGGTCCCGGTAACGAGTTCATCGACTGGGGAGATCTGGGCGCCGCCGGAGCGAACGTCCCGCAACCCGGCAACCTCAACACCAATATGGGCACCACGGTAAGCGTTACCATGGATTATTTCAATGATTTCAAGCGCTGGGATCAGGTGCCAAGTGGTAGTCCGACGCCATGGCAGGGCAACTTTTCGCTCGGAGATAAATTGTTGTGGACAAACGTTCCCGCTAGCGATGTCAATCCAATTTCGCTCACTTTGGGCTCTGGGTTTGCCTCGGTTGGCACCCAGATTCAGGCCAGCAGTCCCGGCTCGTTCACGGCACGTGTGACTGCCTATGATAACGCTAACAATTCGTTGGGCTTTGAGGACTTCACGGGTGATTCTAACTCCACCCTGGGTGATGCTGTTTTCATTGGCATTCGCAGCACATTGTCAACGAATCCTATTTATAGGGTTGATTTCTCTATCCAGCCAGGTTCGAGTCAAATTTCTTCCTTTGCCATCAACCAGGTTGATCTAAACACGACCTTTGACACGCCCTCAGGCGCTGTTCCAGCTCCGCTTCCGCTGCTCGGCGTCAGCGCTGGTTTTGTTTACAGCCGCAGGCTGAGAACGCGGCTCAAAGCTTCCCGGCAGCGCTGACCATCCAGAAAGCTTGCAGGCTGACTCACCGCACTTCAACCGGTTGAAGATCAAGCTGTCAGACCGAGCCTTGGAGCGACCGCATCAGGTTGCTGCCCACGGTTCGGTTTCCTGCGCACGACGGCTCTGCTCCTGAAGCCGCAGAATCGGATGATGCCCCTGTTGATCCTTGCCATCTGGATGATCGCTTCACCATCGGTCTGCCGCCCAGGTCCATTGCTCTGCTGCGAGGGTTCGACTCTGTGAACGCTGCCGCCTCAGGCGACGGCGCTCAGTTGTTCGTCCTGGATCCGATCGAGCGGCTCAACCCCGCCCGTGATTCCAGCGTCGCCCTGATGCAGGCCGCCCAGCGGGCTGGGCGGCCGGTGTGGGTTTGCACGCCCGTGGATATCTCGGCGGCGGAACACCCCCGCTCGGGCCACACCGCCTGGGCCGTGGCCAGGCCCGTGACGCTGGCGGCGATCGAGCCGCACCCCGATGGCTGGCGGGTGCCCGAGCCCTGGCATCAGCTCGGTGCACCGGAGCGCCGGCCGCTGGAGCGCTTCGCCCACGTGTGGATGCGCAAGGATCCACCGGTGGATGAGGCTTACCTCTATGCCACCCATCTGCTGGAGCTGGCGGAGCGGCGCGGCGGTGTGAGGGTGTTGAACCGGCCGGCCTCCCTGCGGGCCTGGAACGAGAAGCTCAGTTCCCTGCGCTTCAGCCACCTGATGGCCCCCACCCTGGTGAGTGGTCGGGTCGACCAGCTGGCGGCCTTCACCGCCGAGCAGGGGGAGGTGGTGCTCAAGCCCCTCGGCGGGCGGGCCGGCCAGGGGGTGGTGTTCGCCTCCGCCGCCACGCCCGGGCTGCGGGCCCTGCTGGAGCTGGTCACCGAGCAGCAGCGGCTGCCGGTGATGGTTCAGGCCTTCCTGCCGGGGGTGAGTGCCGGCGACAAGCGCATCCTGCTGGTGGATGGTGAACCCCTCGGCGCGGTGAACCGGGTGCCCACCGCCGGCGAGTTCCGCAGCAACCTGGCGGTGGGGGGCGCGCCGGAGGCCACCGGGCTGAGCGAGGCCGAGCGGGCGATCTGCGTCGAGCTGGCGCCGGCCCTGCGTCAGGAAGGGCTGTTCTTCGTCGGCATCGATGTGATCGATGGCCGGCTCAGTGAAATCAACGTCACCAGCCCCACGGGGGTGCGCGAGGTGGAACGGCTGGGCGGCGTGCCCCTCGCCGATCTCACCATCGAGCGGCTGCTGGCGGGGCCGGCTCCGTCGCCAGGTTGAGCTGCTGCTGCAGCACCCCCAGCTTCAGCGCCACCTCCTCCAGCTCCCGCTCCGGCCGCGAGCCGCGCACCAGCCCCGCGCCGGCGGTGAGCTCGAGCTGGCTGTGGCGCAGGATGCCGCTGCGGATCGCCACCCGCAGTTCCGCATCACCCTCGCTGTCGATCCAGCCGATCGGGGCGGCATAGTGGCCGCGCTCGAACGGCTCGAGGCTGCGCAGCCAGGTCATCGCCTGCCGCCGCGGCAGGCCCGCCACCGCCGGGGTGGGATGCAGGGCCTCCGCAAGGCTGAGCAGTCGCTGCCCTTGCTCCGCCCCCAGCCGCGCCGTGATCGGACTGTGGAGGTGCACCAGGCTGCCGTGGCGGGCGAGCCGGGGATGGCGCGGCCGGCGGGGGCTCAGCCCCGCCCGCCGCAGCACCGCCGTGATCGTCTCGACGACCAGTTCGTGTTCGTGGCGGTCCTTGCTGGAGCGCAGCAGCCCGTCCGCCGGCTCGCCCCATGGCGCGGTGCCCGCCAGGGCGTCGCT
>JBIKTO010000009.1:0-16221 GCA_044348065.1 Cyanobium sp. | reverse complement strand
TTCGATCGTCGGGCTGGCGGGGCGGCTGGACACCGTGGGAGCGGCGGCGTCCTCGCTGCCGGCGGTGGTGACGGTGACACAGCTGGGGGCGAACAGGAAGATGCTCTCGCCAACCCGCTCCTGGTGACCATCGATGGCGAAGGTGCCACCGGCCACGAAATCAACGGCCCGCTGGGCCTGGTCGGGCTCCATCATCGTCAGGTTGAGGATCACCGCCTTGCGTTCCCGCAGGGCCCGGATCGCCCGGGGCATCTCGTCGAAGCTGCGGGGCTCCATCAGGCACAGCTCGGCCACGCTGGTGCTGATGCCAGGCATGCCGATCACGTTGGTGCCGGCGAAGGGGTCGCTGGCCGTGGAGAAATCGGTGGCGATGGCCAGGGCACCCGAGTCGCGGCTGAGGCTGCTGCCGCTGGCGCTCGGCTGGCGGTCGCCGGCGTCGTAGTCGAGCTCGTCGTCGTAGTCGCCGTCGAGGTAGTCATCACCGGAGACGACAGCACGCAAGCGGGAGAACAACGACACGGAAAATCCTCTAGGGGGAAGCTCTAGGCCTGAATAGCGTCCCATGCCCGAGGGTGCAAGCGCTTCAGGCCGGGGTCGTCGCGGAATCCGTCCCCGTTTCCTGGCAGGAGGCCGCGCCGGCCGCCGCGTTGGGCCGCTCGCCAAACAGGGCCGTGCCCAGCCGCACCCAGGTGCTGCCCGCCGCCGCCGCCTCCGGCCAGTCGCCGCTCATGCCCATCGACCGTTCGCCCAGCCCCAGCTCCCGCCCCAACGCCGCGCACTCCTGAAACAGGGCCCGCCGCTCCTCGACCGCCAGGCCGAAGGGGGCGATCGTCATCAGCCCCACGGGGCGCAAGGGGCTCAGCGCGGCGAGCCGCGGCCAGGCCTGGCGCAGCTCCTCGGCCGTGAAGCCCGTCTTGCCGGGATCGGGGCGCAGCTTCACCTGCAGGAACACCGCCGGCGCCAGGCCCTCCTCCGCGGCGATGCGCGCCAGCCGCTCCGCCAGCGCCAGGCTGTCGAGCGACTGGATCGTGCCGAAGCGGCGCAGCACGCCCCGGGCCTTGTTGGCCTGGAGGCGGCCGATGAAGTGCCAGTCGAGGGGGGGCAGGTCGGCCAGCTCCTCCTGCTTGGCGATGGCCTCCTGCAGCCGGCTCTCGCCGAAGCTGCGCTGGCCGGCGGCCACCGCCCGCCGCAGGGCGGCAGCCGGCTGCCCCTTGCTCACCGCCAGCAGGCGGCAGCCGGGGGGCAGGAGGCGGCGGACCTCATCCAGCCGCCGCTCAAGCGGATCGTCGCCGGCGGCATCCAGCATCAACGGGGCTCAGAGGAAGGTCTGGTCGAACAACTGCCGCCAGCGGGCGTGGATCTCGGGACCCTCGCGACGGGCGCGACTGAGGTTCTGCTCCGCCAGATGGCGGGCATCCATCAACGGAATCACCTCGAAACTGGCCCCACGCGGCTGCAGGGTCACCAGGAAAAAGATGCGCTGGGCGTAGAGCGTGGCATACACATCCCGGCCATCCGCCGCCGGAGCGACGCGATAGAGCATCCCAAACGTGGGGTGGTTGAGATAGCGCTCGGCGCTCACGGACAGGGCTGCGATCCGGCCATTAAAGGCCACCGAGGCAATCAGAGGCCCCCCACACGCCAGCGAAGCAGAACGAAAACCAGCAGCACCGCGCCGGCCAGCCCGCCGGCCAGCCCGCCTCCGGCCCGCGGCGTGTGCAGTTGCTCCGGCGGCAACCAGCGCCCCCCCCGGGCCAACAGGGCCTCGGCCCCCTGCTCGGCGCGCAGCAGCACATTGGCGAGCAGCCGCTCGCCCACCGCCAGCACCAACCCCAGGCCGGCGCGCCAACCCAGGCCGCGCAGGTTCACGGCGCGGGTGGCGATCGCCCGCAGCAGGTTCTGCAACTCCTCCTGCACCAGCGGCAGGAAGCGCAGGGAGAGCAGCAGGGTGAAGCCGAGCCGCTCCACCGGCAGCCCCAGGCCGCCCAGGGGCCCCAGGAACCAGGCGATCGCCCACACCAGCTCCTCCGGAGCGGTGAGCAGCAGCAGCAGGTTGGCGCTGTGGATCAGGGTGAAGAGCAGTGTGCCGCCCCGCAGCCCCAGCAGGGCCGAGCGGCGGGTCACCACCAGTGGCCCGAAGGAGGCGGGCCCCAGCTGCAGCGGGCCGAGCCGCACCACCTCCCAGGGCAGGCCGGCCCGCGTCGGCGCCGCTGCACCGGGGGGCGAGGGCACCAGCCGCAACTCCGTGGCGGGGCGCTGCAGGCTGGCGGGGGCGATCGCATCGGCGGGCAGGAAAGCCGACAGCAGCCCCACCAGCAGCGACAGGACCAGCCAGAGGAGCAGGCTGCGGCGCCACAGCCGCGCCGGCAGGCCGCTCACCAGGGTGATCAGCACCAGCAGGCCCACCAGGCCCAGCCGCCAGGCCGAGGAGGCCAGGATCGGCGTCACCAGGAAGGCGAGGGTCCAGGCGAGCTTGAGGCGCGGATCGAGCCGCGCCATCCAGCCACCACCGCCGCTGCCGGGGTCCACGTACTGGCCGATCGGCAGCTGGCGGAGCCAGTCCATGGCTCAGCGGCCGCGCGACTGGGAGCGGGCCAGATCCCGTTCGGCGTCGCGCTGTTGCTTGCCGCGCCAGAACAGGCGCAGGGGCGAACCCTCGAAACCCAGACCCTCGCGGATCTGGCGCTCCACATAGCGGCGGTAGGTGTCGCCGAACAATTTCGGATCGTTCACGAACAGCGTGAAACTGGGCGGACGGCAGGCCACCTGGGTGCCGTAATAAAGCCGCCCCTGCCGGCCACCGCGGGTGGTGGGGGGCGAGCGCCAGCGCAGGGCCTCCTGCAGCACCTCGTTCACCACAGACGTGCTCACCCGGCGGCGATGCTGCTCCACCGCCAGCTTCGCCAGCGGGAAGATCGCCTCCACCCGCTGGCCGGTGAGCGCCGAGCTGAACAGCATCGGCGCCCAGTCGAGGAAGTACAGGCGGGCGCGCAGCTCCTTCTCCATCGCCGGCAGGGTGTGGCTGTCCTTCTCGATTGCATCCCATTTGTTCACCACCACCACGCAGGCGCGGCCGTCCTCCTCGATGCGGCCGGCGAGGCGTTGGTCCTGTTCCGTGACACCATCGAGGGCATCGATCACCAACACGCAGACATCGCTGCGTTCGATCGCCTTGAAACTGCGGTTGATGCCGAAGAACTCCGGGCCGTAATCCACGCTGCGGCGGCGGCGGATGCCGGCGGTGTCGAGCAGCTTCCAGGCGGCGCCCTCCCGTTCGATGGTGGTGTCGATCGTGTCGCGGGTGGTGCCGCGGATCGGGCTGACGATCGCCCGGTTCTCACCGCAGATGGCGTTGAGCAGGCTCGATTTGCCCACATTCGGCCGGCCGATGATCGCCAGCTGGATCGGCTCATCGCCCTCCGCCTCCTCGCTGGCGCTGAAGTGGCGGATCACCGCATCGAGCAGTTCGCCCGTGCCGGCGCCATGGATCGCCGAGATCGGATGCGGCTCCCCCAGGCCCAGGGTCCAGAACTCCGCCGCCATCGCCAGACCCTGCTGCGGCGACTCGCATTTGTTCACCGCCAGCAGCACGGGCACGTTGCGGCCGCGCAACCATTCCGCCAGGCTGGCATCGGCGGCGGTGACCCCCTGCTGGCCGTCGGTGATCAACACCGCCACGGCCGCCTCAGCCAGGGCCAGCTGGGCCTGCTCGCGGATCTCGGGCAGAAATTCACTGTCATCGTCAAACACCAGGCCGCCGGTGTCGACGACGCGGAAACGCCGGTCGCCCCAGAAACCCTCCTGATAGGTGCGGTCGCGGGTGACACCGGGCTGGTCGTGCACGATCGCCTCCCGGCTGCCGCACAGGCGATTGACCAGCGTGGACTTGCCCACATTGGGCCGGCCGATGATGGCGACGACGGGCAACGCCACGCGGATATTTCCTGGCTTCAGTTCGTGGTTCGACCCTACCGCCCGCCCCGGCCCTCGGTGCTCTCAGGCCACCGGCAGGTCGCCGGCATGACCGGCCACCGGATCGCTGGGGGGCTCCAGCAGCGGCGGCAGCGGTCCGCTGGCGGGCAACGGCTCGCCGGCCAGGGCCAGCTGGGCCAGCAGCCAGTTCACCGCCGTGGCCCGGCGCGTGCGGCGGGGGTAGAGCTCACCGATGCGATATCCCGCAAAGCCCAGCTGCTGCTTCAGGAGTTGTTTGTGCTCCGCGGCGATCGAGCGGGTGAGGGCCACGCTGGCGGGACGCTCGGCGATGAAGGCGGGCTCCACGGCAAAGGCCGTGCGCCAGGGCTCCGCCGTGGCCGCTCCGGCGCGCCAGACGCCGCTGGCATCCGGTTCGTAGCCGAGCCGGCTCCAGATGAGCTCACAGACGAAGCGATCGCTGGTGCGATCGGCGAGAACGGCCTCCAGCAGGGCACGGCTGAGGGGGAAGGGGGCATCCACGGGCGGAGCGGGGGTGGCCCGGCGGCGGAGAATGACAGCACGATGATCGCCGATCCCGCCGCCGTTCACCCCGATCCCGCCAGCGCCGCCAGCGTCCCCAGCGCCGCCCCGCTGGCGATCGGTCGCCGCCGGCTGCGCTGCCGGGTGCTCCAGTCGCCCCTGGCGGGGGTGAGCGACGCCATCTTCCGCCGTCTGGTGCGGCGCTGGGCCCCCGACGCCCTGCTGTTCACCGAGATGGTCAACGCCACCAGCCTGGAGCTGGGCCACGGGCGGCGCAAGCTCGACGACCTCGGCGGCGAGAGTGGACCGATCGGCGTGCAGCTCTTCGACCACCGCCCCTCCGCCATGGCGGAGGCCGCCCGCCGAGCCGAGGCCGCCGGCGCCTTCCTGATCGACATCAACATGGGCTGCCCGGTGCGCAAGATCGCCCGCAAGGGGGGCGGCAGCGGCCTGATCCGCGAACCGGACCTGGCCCGCCGCATCGTCGAGGCCGTGGCCACCGCCGTCTCGATCCCCGTCACCGTCAAGACGCGCCTGGGCTGGTGCGGCACGGACGCCGACCCGGTGGGCTGGTGCCGTCTGCTGGAGCAGGCGGGCGCCCAGCTGATCACCCTGCACGGCCGCAGCCGGGAGCAGGGCTTCACCGGCCGGGCCGACTGGCAGGCGATCGCCGCGGTGAAGCGGGCCCTGGCGATCCCCCTGATCGCCAACGGCGATGTGACCAGCCCGGAGGACGCCCGGCGCTGCCTGGCGATCACCGGCGCCGACGGGGTGATGGTGGGCCGGGGAACGATGGGGGCCCCGTGGCTGGTGGGGCACCTCGATGCCGCCCTCTGCGGTCGGCCGGTGCCAGCGGCGCCCGCCGGCCGCGAGCGCCTCGCCCTGGCCGCCGAGCAGTTGCGGGCGCTGGTGGCGGAG
Organism: Cyanobium sp.; assembly: GCA_044348065.1. GTDB lineage: Bacteria > Cyanobacteriota > Cyanobacteriia > PCC-6307 > Cyanobiaceae > Cyanobium. The sequence continues at coordinate 10,851 of JBIKTO010000009.1, read as the reverse complement.
CGGGGCGAGCACGGCCTGCTGATCGCCCGCAAGCACATGGGCTGGACCTGCCAGGGCTTTGCCGGCGCCCCCCGGCTGCGCCAGGCCCTGATGCGGGCGCCCACCGCGGCGGCGGCCCTGGTGCTGCTGGCCCGGGCCGACGATGCCCTGGCCGAGGCGGACGGCCAACCCAGGAGGACGAGGAGGGAAGCCCTTGACGAGACTTGAACTCGTGACCTCTCCCTTACCAAGGGAGTGCTCTACCGCTGAGCTACAAGGGCGTGTGGAGGATGGGCCGGGTTGGATTTGAACCAACGTAGGCAGAGCCAGCGGATTTACAGTCCGCCCCCATTAACCACTCGGGCACCGACCCGAACCACACCCCGAGAACTTACCAGCCGACCCTCCCCCCATGCATCTGCTCGTGCTGCACGGCCCGAACCTCAATCTGCTGGGCAGCCGCGAGCCGGGTCTCTACGGCCGCAGCAGCCTGGAGGACATCAACGCCGCCCTGGCCGGGCGCGCCGAGGCGCTCGGCGTGGGCCTCGACTGCTTCCAGAGCAACCATGAAGGGGAGCTGGTGGAGCGGATCCACCGGGCGGGGGCCGGCGGCGACGGCCCCGCCAGCGACGGCATTCTGATCAACGCTGCGGCCTTCACCCACACCTCGATCGCCATCCGCGACGCCCTGCTGGCGGTCGCCCGGCCCTTCGTGGAGGTGCACCTCAGCAACGTCCACGCCCGCGAGCCGTTCCGCCACCACTCCACCCTGGCGGACAAGGCGGTGGGAGTGATCTGCGGGTTCGGGCCGCTGAGCTACACGCTCGCCCTCGACGCCCTGGTGGCCCACCTGCGGGCCCTGGAGTCGCAATGAGCCAAGCCGAGCGGACGCGGGTGAAGTGGCTGGCGGCCCCCAGCAGCGCCGCCTGGCTGGAGGCGGCCCTTGCGGATCCGGACACCCTGCTGCTCGATCACGCCCACTGCGAACGCAAGGCCGCGGGGGCGGCGCTGCAGCTGATGTTCCGCTACCCCTCCGACGCGGAGCTGGCCCGGGCCCTGAGCCCCCTGGCGCGGGAGGAGCTGGAGCATTTCGAGCGGGTCCAGGCCCTGCTGGAGCGGCGCGGCATCCCCCTGAAACCCCTGGCGGCGCCGCCCTACGGCGCCGGGCTGGCCGGCCAGGTGCGGCGCCAGGAGCCGGGCCGCCTGCTCGACAGCCTGCTGGTGGCGGGGCTGATCGAGGCCCGCAGCCACGAGCGCATGGCCCTGCTGGCCCAGCGCTGCGCCGATCCGGAACTGCGAACCCTGTGGGCCGAGCTGCTGGCCAGCGAAGCGCGCCACTTCGGCCTCTACTGGGTGCTGGCGGAGCGCCGCTTCCCCCGGCCGCTGCTGCTCACGCGGCTGGAGGAGCTGGCGGCGGCCGAACACCAGCTGCTGAGCGCCCCCACCGCCGCCACCGCGGGGGTGCGCATGCACGCCGCCGGGGTGGATCAGCCGGATTCCACCACCTGGATCCGGTTGGATCCGGAGCGCTTGGCCTGATACATGGCCGCGTCCGCCAACCCCCGCAAGGCGTCCAGATCGCTGCCGTGATCCGGGAACAGGGCCACACCGATGCTGGCGGTGAGCCGACAGCTCCGGCCCGCGACGACAACGGGCTGGGAGAGGGAGTGGAGCAGGGACTCGCCGCGGGCCTGAATCAATTCCGCGGTGCTGACATCGCCCAGCAGAACAAGAAATTCATCGCCGCCGATGCGGGCGACCGTGTCTTCGGCCCGTATCGACTGGCTGATGCGCTGCGCCAGCAGCCGCAACACGCCATCGCCACTGTCATGACCATAGCCATCATTGACTTCCTTGAATCCATCCAGATCAATAAATAGAACCGCCACTTTTGTGCCCTGTCGCAAGGCGCGATGGCAGGCGACCGCGAAGCGATCATGCGCCAGCCGCATCAGCGGCAATCCCGTGAGCTGATCGTGATTGGCCAGATAGACAATCTCCTCCTGCTGTTCCTGAATTTCCTGCAGTAGATCGCGGGTGGACTGCTGGAAGATCCCGAGCGCACGGAAGATCGTCATCAGCACAATGCAAAGCAGCACCCAGGTGGTCGCCCAGGAGGAGGCCTGCACGGCATAGGCGCTGGCATTCACATGCGGCACGATCTGGCCCGTCACCACGCCAGCCCCGATACCGGCCAAAATGGCAAGCGAAGCCGCGATCATCCAGACCGTCACACGCGGCGGATAGATCAGGGCCGTCATCAGATTGATGATCGTCAGCGCAAAGACGCCGTTGCCCACCAGCCCCCAGGTGAGCAGCGCCCCCACTGCCAGAGGCCAGTAGATGGCAATCGGAATCGCGGCTTTCACCTCCAGAGGCATCCGACCACGCCAGCGATAGAAGCCCAGGAAAACCAGCGCCAGACCCAGATGCAAGCTATAGAGAGGCTGCCAGCCGCTCGTCCAGGAGCGCATCAGCGAAACCGGCATGGCCACAAATGCCAAGGCCAGGATTGAGCGCAGAATCTCCTCCACAAACACGTGCCGCAACTGCCGCCAGCGCTCCTGCGGACTGGGGGCGCTCACGGAGGATTGAGGTGGCATCGATCAACTCCCAAGCCAACAGACTCAATCGGGCGGCAGGAACTGGGGATCATCGAAGCGCGGATAGCGTTCGGCGATCGGATCACCCGTGAAGTCGGCCACCCAGCCGGCCGGGTCATTGAAGAAGCGCAGGGCGCAGAACTGCGGCTCCGGCCCCATGTCGAACCAGTGCCGCGTGCCGGCGGGCACCGCCAGCCAGTCGTTGCGTTCGCACAGCAGCTGCAGCACCTCGTCGCCGATGTGGAGACAGAACAGGCCGCGGCCCTCCACGAAGAAGCGCACCTCGTCCTCGCTGTGGGTGTGCTCCGCCAGAAACTTCTGACGCAGGGCCTGCCGCTCCGGATGGTCGGGGGTCATACGGATGGCATCGACCGTGGCGTAGCCACCGCTCGCCTGCACCCGGGCGATCTCCGCCGCGTAGGCCGCCAGGATCTCCTCCTGCTGCGCCCCCTCCGCCAGGGCGGCTTGGGCGGGCCAGCGCTGCAGCAGCACCCCACGCTGCGCCAGCTCCCGGGCGATCTCCGTGAAGTCGCGGCTGATGAGCGTGGTGTTCGGCCCCCCGGCGCTGCCCAGGTGCTGGTACATCGTCAGCTGGGTCACGGTCAGGGCCTGATCGGGGAACCCGCCCAGCGTAGAAAGGCCCCAGCCACCGCCCCAGCCATTTCTCCTCCCCCGGACTTCCTCCGCCCCGCGGTCGCGCCGGCCGGCCTCACCCTGGTGGGCGTGGGCCCGGGGGATCCGGAGCTGCTCACCGTGGCGGCGGTGCGGGCGATCGCCGCGGCCGATCTGATCGCCTACCCCGTGGCCCGCGCCGATGCCACCGGCATGGCCGCCACGATCGCCGCCCGCTGGATCAACCCGGAGCAGGAGCGGCTGCCGCTGACGTTTCCGATGGTGAGCGAGGCGGAACCCCGCCAGGCCGCCTGGCGCGCCGCCGCCGACGCCCTGGCGGACGCGGTGCGGGCCGGCCGGACCGTGGTGCTGCTCTGCGAGGGGGATGTGTCGCTCTACGCCACCGCCAGCTACGTGCTGCTCTCCCTGCGACAGCATCATCCGGGGATTCCCGTGCGCCTCATCCCCGGCATCAGCGCCGTGGCGGCCGCGGGCGCCGCCGCCGCCTGGCCCCTCGCCCTGCAGTCGGAGGGGCTGCTGATCCAGCCCACCCCCGACACCCCCGAGGCGCTGGCGGCCCTGCTCGATCGGGCGGCGGCCGACGGCTGGGTTCTGGCCCTGCTCAAGCTCGGCCAGCGCTGGGCCTGGGTCCGCCCCCTGCTGGAGCGGCGGGGCCTGCTGGCGGAGGCGCTGTTCGCGGCGCGGATCGGCTGGCCCGAGCAGCGGCTCGCAGCCGCCGCCGAGCTGGCCGCCGGCGAGGAGCCCTACTTCTCCCTGCTGTTGATCCGCCAGGGCCAGCCACCGGTCCTGCCGACCTGAATCCCTGGCACTGAATCCCTGGCACTGAATCCCAGGGCACGATTCCCCGTATCCGTGGCAGGCGCCCGACGGCGGCCGGGGGAACGAGGCTGAGGTCACCACCTGGCAGGGACATGCGCGAGATCGTCTTCCGGGTCACGGCCGAACGGCCGGGCCACCTCGAGGCCACGGCGCCCCAGCCACGGCTGACGGTGAGCGCCGCCTCCCGGGAGGAATGGCACCACGAGGCGCGGGATGTGCTGATCCGCACCCTGGGGGCGGCACACGTCACGTATCGCATCCGCCTGCGGCGCTGCGGCGGCGCCCCGCTTAGGGTGCGGGGATGAGAAAGAAATCAAAAAATTCTCGTCCGTTCCCCTGCTCACCCGATTCCATCTTGCTTCCCGTTTCCCGCACCCTGCCAGCCGACAACCCAGCGCGACGCACCTGGAACTCCCAGCGCCTGAACCGCCCCAACCATCCGGAAGCCGAAGAGCTCTGGGCCTCCCCCCAGCGCCGCCGCTACCTGCTCTCCCTGCAGCCCGAAGCGCGCCCGCTGGCCTGAGACCCACTCCCCGCGGATGACCGCCCCTTCCCCCAGGGCCCCGTCGCCGGCGCCGCTCGTGCTGGTGCACGGCCTGCTCGATACGCCAAGGGTGTTCGACGGGCTGCGGCGGGCCCTCGCGGGGCGGAAGGATCCTCTGCTGATCCCCCAGCTGCCCCTGCGCCTCGGCCGCACACCGGTGATGGAGGCGGCGCAGCTGCTGGGCGGGCACATCGAAGCGGCCTTCGGGCGGGAGCAGGCGATCGACCTGCTCGGCTTCTCCATGGGCGGCGTCATCGCCCGCGCCTGGATCCAGCTGCTGGGCGGGCACCCCCGCACCCGGCGCTTCTTCAGTGTGGGCAGCCCCCAGCAGGGCACGATCACCGCCCGGCCCTGGCCGGGCGCACTGTTCGCCGGGATCGCCGATCTGCGCGCGGACAGCCCGCTGCTGCAGCGCCTCAACGGCGATCTTGAAACGCTGCTTCGGATCGACTGCCGCAGTTTCTACTCCGGAATCGATCTGGTGGTGCTGCCGAGCTGGCGGGCGGTTCTGCCGGTGGGCAGCCGGCGCATGCTGCCGGTCTGGACCCATCCCCAGCTGCTGCGGGACCCCGCCGCGATCCGGCCCCTGGCGGAGCAGCTTCTCCAGAGCTGATCTTCCTAGCGTGGAGATCACGGAGGCGGCTGGATCCGATGGGCTGGATCGAGGTCTCCCTGCTGCTGCGCTGGCTGCTCGGCTGGCCGCTGGGCCTGCGCATGCCCGCCCTGCCCGCCGCCGCGACCGGGGCGGGGCCGCCGCGACAGCGCCCGTCGCTGCTGATTCCAGCCCGCAACGAAGCGGCGACCCTGCCCCATCTGCTCGTGGCCCTGGCGCGCCAGAGCCTCCCACCCCTGGAGGTGATCGTGATCGACGACCACTCTGAGGACCGGACGGCGACGATCGCCGTGGAGACGGAGCCCGATTTCCTGGCCAGCCTGGTGGTGGCCCACCGCCGCTGGGGCGGGCTGATTTCTGTGCAGCCCTATCACCGCACCGAGCGGCCCTATGAACTGCTGTCGCTGCTGTTCAATCTGGTGGGGCTGATGGCGGTGCCGCTGGGGCCCGGCTGCGGCGTGGCCTTCGGCCCGGCGATGATCACCAGCCGCACCGACTACCTGCGCAGCGGCGGCCACGCCGCCGTGGCCGACAAGGTGGTGGAGGACTGGTTCCTGGCCCACGCCTACGAAGCAGCGGGCCTGCCGGTCAGCGCCTGGATCGGCCATGGCCAGATCGCCTATCGCATGTATCCCGGCGGCCTGGCGGACATGGTGAGCGGCTTCGACAAGAACTTCGCCACCGCCGCCGGCGAAGTGCGCTGGCCCTGGATGCTGGCGGTGTTGCTCTGGCTCTCCGGCCTGTTCTGGGCGGCCTGGTGCCTGCCGGCCGCGCTGCTGGGCCTGCCCCTGGTGGGGGATCCAGGGCTGCTGCCCAACCTCCTCCTCTACGCCGCCTTCGCCCTGCAGCTGCTGGTGATCACCCGCCCGGTCGGACGCTTCGGCTGGATCAGCCTGGTGTTTCCCTTGCCTGTGCTGTTCTTTCTGGGGGTCTTCCTGCTGGCGATCCTCAACCTGGAACGGGGCCAGGTGGTCTGGAAGGGCCGCCGGGTCGCCACCCGCTGATGCCACCCCCGTCGGCGCCGCCGCTGGCCGCGTCGCTGCTGACGTCGGCCCTGGGCTGGCTGCTCTGGTCGCTGCTGGTGGGCGGCCTGGCCAATCGCCTGCCGGGGCGCTGGCTGTCGGTTCGACAGCCTCCGGCCGGATGGGAGAGCGCCGCGTTCTACGAACGCCGCCTGGCGATCCGCCGCTGGAAGCCCTGGCTGCCCGATGCCGGCGATGCCCTGCCGGGGGGGCTGCGCAAGGCGAGCCTGGCCCGCCGCGATCCGGCATCACTGGAACGGCTGCTCCAGGAGACCCGCCGGGCCGAGCTGGTGCACGCGGCGCTGTGGCCGTTCTGGATCGTCACCAGCCTCTGGTTGCCCCAGGCCGGGGTGCTGATCAACCTGGGGTTCGCCTGCGCCTTCAACCTGCCCTGCCTGCTGGTGCAGCGCTACAACCGCCTGCGCCTGCGGAGAACGCTGGAGCGTTGGCGGCCCTGAGGGCTGGAGGGTGGCTCAGGGTCCGAGCAGCGTGTCCGCCAACTCGAGGTCCAGCGCGATCCCTCCGTCCTCCACGTGGCGGGCCAGCACCAGCCGATGCCGCCCCGGCTCGAGCCGAAAGGCATCGGCGCTTGCGTCGAACCAGGCGAGGCGCCGCAGAGGAAGCGTGAGCACCACCTCCCGGGCCTCCCCGGCGGCCAGCGACAGCCGCTGGAAACCCACCAGCTGCCGGGCCGGCCGCTCCACCACCCGGCCGGGCGGCTCCAGGTAGACCTGCACCACCTCGGCCGCCTCCATGGAGCCGATGTTGCGCAGGCGGCAGCGAAGCGTGAGGTCCTGCGCGCCGGGGGGAAGCGACAGCTGCGGATCGCTGAGCTCGAAGCGGCTGTAGGAGAGTCCGAAGCCGAACGGGAAGGCCGCCCGCCGACCGGCACGGGCCAGGCGCCGGTAGCCGTGCCAGAGGTCATAGACCACGTGCTCCGCCCGGGGTTCGAAGGGGGGCAGATCCTCCGCGCGGCTGGGAACGCTGAAGGGCATCCGTCCGGAGGGGGAGACCCGACCCAGCAGCACGTCGGCCAGAGCGGCGCCACCCTCCTGGCCGGGGTACCAGAGCACCAGCAGGCCGTTCACCCACTCCAGCCACCCCTGGCCGAGGATCGCGCCGCCGCCCATCAACACCACCACGGTGCGCGGGTTGGCGGCGGCCACGGCCTGGATGAGCGCCACCTGCTCGGCCGGCAGGGCCAGGTCGGTGCGATCGCCCGCGGCGAAGTCGCCGCCGCTGCGGGCCGAGCCGAAGCGGGTCACCGCCGCCAGCAGGGCGGCCAGCGGCGACCAGAGCCGCCCTGTGCGGTCGGCCCCGAGCCACCGCTCCAGGGCCTGGGGCGGCGGCACCTGGGCCAGGATCGGGGCAAGATCGCCCGGGTGGATGTGCTCCCCCTCGTGGCGCCAGTCCAGGCCCACCACCACCACGGCCGCATCGCTCGCGGCGGCCAGGCGGGCGGCGCGTCGGGGCTCCAGGCCGCCCCAGTGGTGGATCGCCAGCTCCGGCGCCGCCGCCCTCAGGCCGGCCAGGGGCGTGAGCACCGACCCCGGGGCGGGACGGGTGTCGGAGGAGCCCCGATCGCCCAGGTTCACCGCCGCGGCCAGCGGCCCCAGCACCGCCAGGGAGCCCAGGCCCGTGAGCGGCAGCAGGTTCCCCTGATTGCGGAGCAGCACGATCGAGCGACGGGCCGCCTCCCGGGCCAGGGCGCGATGGGCGGCGCAGCCCCGCAGCGCCGGCGGATACTCCCCCGGGGGAACCCCCAGCTGGGCGCGCAGCTGGCGACGCAGCGCGTCCTCGACGCGGGCCATCGGCAGCCGGCCGCTGGCCACCGCCGCCGGCAGGCAGGCGGAGAGGATCATCCGGAAGGGCATCTCCAGATCCAGGCCCGCCTCCACCCCGGCCACCCCGTCACGCAGGCCGAAGATGAAATCGGTGACAACAAAGCCCTTGAACCCCCAGCGGCGCTTGAGGATCCCGTCGAGCAACGGGGCGTTCTGGCCGCACCAGGCGCCGTTGACCCGGTTGTAGGCGCTCATCACCGAAGCGGCCCCGGCTTCCACACACTCGCGGAAATGGGGCAGATAAAGCTCATGCAGCACCCGCGGCGAGGCCCGCACATCCACCAGGAAGCGGGAGCTGTCGATTGAATTGAGGGCGAAGTGCTTGACGCAGGCCACGGCGTGCCGCTGGACGCCGCGGGTCATCGCCGCCCCCAGGGCTCCCAGCAGCACCGGATCCTCGCCGTAGGTCTCCTGGGCGCGGCCCCAGCCGGGGTGGCGCAGCAGATTGACGCAGACGACCCCCGCCCAGTTCGCGCCGAAGGAGCGGGCCTCCCGGGCGATCGCCTCACCGATGCGCTCCTCCAGGTCCGGGTCCCAGCTGGCCCCTCGCGCGATCGGCACCGGAAACGTGGTGGCGCCACCTTCGAGCACCACACCGCGGGGGCCATCGACAAAATGCAGGCCAGTCAGGCCCAGCCGTGGCAGCACGCCGCACGGCCAGGGATGGCGGTGGGAGGCGTCCCGCAGGGCGATGTCGGCCATTCCCGACCAGAAGGGGGTGGAACCCTCCAGCAACGCCAGCTTCTCCGCGGGGCGCAGCGCCGCCAGCAGGGCCTCGAGTCGGTCGGCGGGCGACGGCGGGCCAGATCCAGCAGCCGGGCCAGCCTTCATCCCATCCGCCTTGCACTGAGAGCCTCCATGCTGGTCGCCCCCGGCGGAGAAAAGCTGCTGGCTGCATCGAGCGACACACCCACCACGCTTCACGGTCCGTTACAGTGTCTTTAGGTTTTGAAACATCCTTCCAACCATGACCGACTCCACCCCCCGCTACGGCTTTGTTGCTTTCGCCGAAACCTGGAATGGCCGCCTCGCCATGCTCGGCTTCGTGATCGGCCTGGCCACCGAGCTGCTCACCGGCCAGGGCATCCTCAGCCAGATCGGCCTGGGCTGAGTCGCCGCTCCTGCCCCTCTGGTCTGGCGGATGACCCACCCGGGTCATCCGCTTTTTTGTTGGACGCCCCTGCGCTAGCGTTTTGAAGATTCACGAATCTCTCTTCAGCAGGTTTCTCACCGAAACGGCGGCTCCCGCAACCCCCAGCCACCCAAGGGCTAGCCAGGGCGACAAGGACATCACCACAAGGCCAGCGACTTTCTCCAGGGCTTTCGACGAATCATTCATAGTTCCCGTCCCCTTTGATGACCATTTACATCGGCAACCTCTCCTTCGACGCCGAAGTCGAGGACGTCCGCAGCCTCTTTGCCGAGTACGGCGAAGTCAAGCAATGCAGTTTGCCACTGGATCGGGAAACCGGCCGCAAACGGGGCTTCGCCTTCGTCGAAATGATGAACGAGGCGGCTGAACAGAAGGCCATCGACGACCTCCAGAACGTGGAGTGGATGGGTCGCGCCATCCGCGTCAACAAAGCTGAACCCCGCGGCGGTGGCGGTGGCGGCGGTGGCCCCCGCCGCAACGATGACCGCGGCGGATCCTTCGGCGGAGGCGGCGGCTACAACGGTGGCGGCTACGGCCGCGGCAAGCGCAGCTGAGCCAACTCTTTCCGGGTCCTGGCGGCCCCCTGCCAGACGGGGAGCCCTTCAACGCCCAGCCCGCGGCGGCGGAGGGCCCCTATCGGGTGCGTGCACTGGCGCCCCATGAACACACCGTGCCGGACGAAGTGTCCGCCCCCCGCTTCGCCAGCCTGGCGGATGCCCGGAGCTACGCCCATTCCGTCCCGGCCGATCCGCGCCATCCCCTGGTGATCGAGAAGCTCGCCCCCGGCGGCTGCTGGCTCACCCTGGCCTGGCTCTGATCGCCCCTGCCGCGCCCTGGCGCAAACCGGAGAGAATCCGCGTCTCCAGCTGCCGGTCCACCAGGTCTTCCGCCAGCAGCAGCCAGAGCGTCTCCTGCAGCACCATCGCGCCGGGCAGCGGCTCCAGCGACACCGGTGTGGAGGCGGGCACCGCCGCCGCCAGCGGGCCCGGCACCGGCAGCGCTGGCCCGCCCGGCTCCAGCAGGGCCAGCCAGCCGCTCCAGTCCTGCGCCTGGCGCGGGGCCGCCTGGAGGGTCAGGCCATGGGCCTCCAGCAGCCGCACCATCCCCGGAGCCTGCGTGAAGGATGGGGCCAGCGCCGTCCGCCGCATCCCCCCCCTGGGTGCCACCAGGGCGAGGGGCATCTCCTCCAGCTCCACGATCCGCACGCCGGGTCCGGCCCGACCGCCGGACTCCAGCTCCCAGGCGGGAACCAGAGCCCCATCCACCACCCCCTCCCGCAGCAGCTGGCTCCAGTCCGCGCCGCTCAGGAAGCGCCCAGGCGGCAGGAGCAGCCCCCCGACCCCCTCCAGCAAGGGCCGATGCCATGGATCGGCGCCGAGGACGAGCTGGCCCGCGCCGATCCGATGGGCCCGGGCGGCCAGGCGCAGATGGCGAATGCTGCCGTTGTTGCCGAAGCGTGAGCCCCAGCGCAGGCGCAGGTCGCGGCGCAGCCCGAAATCCCTGGCCAGGCGCCGATAGCGCCGGCTCACGCTCGGCTGGGAGAGGGCGAGGTGGCGGCTGGCCTCCTGGGTGCTTCCCGTCAGCTCCAGCAGATCGAGCAGCAGCAGATCGCGGAGCAGGGCGGGAGGGCGATAGGCGGAG
>JBIKTO010000175.1:0-5819 GCA_044348065.1 Cyanobium sp. | reverse complement strand
GCCCGGCTGCAGACCAAAGCGGAACAGGTTCAACACCCGATCCTGCATCGGCTGGGTGAAATAGATCAGGGTGTTGCGGCAGGAGATCAGATCGAGGTTGGGGAACGGCGGATCCGCGCCCACGTCGTGTCGGGCGAAAACGGCGCAGTTGCGCAGCTCCTCGCTGATCTCCATCTCCTGGCCGCGGTCGATCACGAAGCGTTCTCGCAACGCTTCCGGGATCGCCTGGGCAGCCGAGATCGGATAGGTGGCGCGCCGCGCGATCGTGAGGCTCGCCTCATCGAGATCCGTGCCGAAAATCTTCAGCTGCTTGGCCAGCTCCGCCGGATGGCCCAGCACCTCGCTGATCACCATGGCGATCGAATAGAGCTCCTTGCCGGTGGCGCACCCCGGCACCCACACCCGCAGGCGCTCGGCGGAACCGCGCTGATCGAGGTAGAGGCGCAGCAGCTCGGCCAGGGCCTCGAAGGCCGGCGGATCGCGGAAGAAGTCTGTGACCGTGACCAGGATGTTTCGCACCAGCGCCTGCACCTCCTCCGCCTCGCCCACCAGCAGGGGGAGATAGGCCTCCAGGCTGCCCACCTGACGGATCGCCATGCGCCGCTGCAGCTGACGCCGGAGGGTGGAGTCCTTGTACTGGGAGAAATCGATGCCCGTGGCGTGCCTGAGCTGGCGGGTCACCGCCTCGAGCCGCAGCGGCTCGCTCACCGGCAGGTGCTCACCGCTCCAGGCGCCATCGGCGGCCACCAGCTCCGCCAGCCGCCCGCCGATCGCGCCAGGATCCAGGACCAGTTCGGCCCCACCCAGGCTCACGGCGGCCAAGGGCATGGCGTTGAACTTGGCGCTCTGCGGCGACTGGGCGAGGGTGAGACCACCGGCGGCCCGCACCGCCCGCACCCCCTGGCTGCCATCGGCGCCCGTGCCGGAGAGCACCACCGCCACGCCCCGCTCACCCCAGTGCTCGGCGATCGATTCGAACAGCCGATCGATCGATGGGCTCGGTCCGAAGCGGGGGGAGGGGGCGCTGAGCCGCAGCCGCTGCCCCTCCACCACCACATCGTGATTGGGGGGGCAGATGGCGATCACATCGGGGCGCAGCGGGTCGCCCTCGCCGGCGCTCACCACCGTCAGCCCCGTGGTACGTGCCACCAGGTCCACGATCAGGCTGCGGTGCTCCGGCGCCAGGTGCTGGGCCACCACGTAGCTCACCCCACCGCCGGGCCGCAGATGGGCCGCCAGATCCTGCAGCGCCTCCAGACCGCCGGCCGAGGCGCCGATGCCCACCACGTGCCTGAGGGCGGCCGGGTCGCTCGCTCGCTCTGCCAACCCGACCCCGCTGCCATCGCACAGCGTCAAGCTAGGCGGCTGCCGGCTGCCGCGAACGTCAGGAAATACCTGTAGGGTTCGAAGTGAGGCCATCGCCCCCGCAATACCTGGCTTGAGCAGCACGGCGGCGGCGGCTATCGGCCAACAGGCAGTGAGCGGCCATGACCACGGCCGACCGTGGGAGCGCCATCCGGAGGCGGCGGCGTTGGCCAATCCCTTTCGGGGGCGGCTGGTTCTGCACGAGGATCTGGCCAGCACCAGGGAGCTCTACGGGCAGGCGCTGCCCCTGGAGCAGATCGCCCCCCCCACGCCCACGGTGCCGTGGTGGCACTACGGCCTGGCGCTCACCGTGGGCACCTTGCCGGTGGTGGCCGGCATCCATCCACCCCTGCGGATGACGGTTCTGGAGCAGTCGGGGCTGAGCGTGTTCCTCGGCTACGCGGGAGAGCAGCGGGCGCATCAGGCCGGCCGGCGCTGGACCTGCCCGGCCGACGGTTGCCTGATCCTCTGCGGCGAGGCCTTCGCCTGGGAAAGCGACCTGGTCAGTGGCCTCAGCTTTTCGCTCTCGCTGGAGCGCCTGCTGGCGACAGCCCAGGCGATGGCGGGGCTGGAGGCCGCACCCGCCGCCTGGTCCGCGCGGTTGCAGCGCAGCCAGGCCTGCGGCCTCTCCGCCGACCCGGAGGGGGCGCCGCTGCAGGCCCTGCTGCGCCAGGAATGGGCCAAGGCCGACGCCCTGTTGCGCTACAGCCATGCCCTGCTCGATGGTCTGCAGCTCGATGACCAGATCCACCGGCTGATGGCGGCGCTGCTGCTGCCGGAGCTGCGCTGGGAATCACCGCTGCATCGCCTCAGCCAGAACGAGCAGCGGGGGCGGGACAGCTTCGATGACCTGGTGGATTACATCCGGCTCCACCTCGCCGAACCGCTCACCCTCACCATGCTGGAACAGCGGAGCCACTACTCGCGGCGGGCGCTGCAGTACGCCTTCCGCAAACGGCTCGGCTGCACGGCCACCCAGTGGATCCGTCGCGAGCGGCTGGAGCTGGCCCGGCGCGATCTCCAGCATCCCGGCCCTGCTGATTCCGTGGCGGTGATCGCCCTGCGCTGCGGCTACCGCTCGCTGAGTTTGTTCAGCGTGGAATTTCAGCAGCGCTTTCACGTCAAACCCTCCCAGCTGCTGCGGGAGGCGCGGGCCAGCCAACCCGCTGGCCGCGACTCCTGATCCCGAGCGCCGCTCAGCGGCGCCGCGACGCCGACGGTCCCACCGTGTGGATGCCGTGCACCGCCACCCCGAACAGCGGCGAGCTGTGCACGTCGTCGATCTCCACCGGGATCGGGGCCTCGCTGGCGCGCAGCGGCTCCAGAAACCACTGGCCGTTCTGGCGCGCCAGCGGGCGGATCAGGAACTCGCCCCGATGGGCCACCACCACCAGATGGCCCGGCTCCGGCCGGAGCGAGCGGTCGATCACCAGCAGGTCACCATCGAGCACGCCGCGGCTGCGCAGGCCGTGACCGGCCACCCGCATGTAGAAGGTGGCGAGCGGGTTGGGCGCCAGCAGCTCGTTGAGATCGGGGTCGCCTGGGCCGGAGTCGCCGCCGCGGAAGGGGATCGGTGTATCCAGGGGGAGGTCGTCGAGCACCGGGGGCCGGCGAGTGGAACAGATGTTCTACTCGCCGTCTGGGGTGCGGTGGCGGCCTGACGGCGGCGGCGGGAGGGGGGATCAGGAGGAGCAGCTGTAGTGGGAGATGCCGCCCGCATTGAAAAATTCCCTGGGCTTCAGGCGGTCGTAGCGCGCCTCCTCCGCCGCCGTCGCTGGCGCGTCGTATGGATGGCTGAACACCGCCTGCAGCTCCTGGATCGGGCCGTAATCCCCCTGGGCGGCCCGTTCGTAGGCCGGGGCCACCAGCCATTCGCGCCAGGTGATTCGGGGATTGAGGCGTTGCATCGCGGCCGCTGTGGCCTCCGGGTTGCCGCCGCTTGTGATCGACTGCCGCCAGCGTTGCAGCCACAGCTGCCAGCGCTCCTCCAGCGGCTCGCTGCTGGGCTGGTAGAAGCTCTCCTGGAGGGGGGAGAGCTGGTCGGGAAGCTGCGAGAGCCTGCGGAAGAAGATCGTGTAGTCCGCCTGGGAGAGCACCAGCAGCTGCAGCAGCTCGCTCACCAGGGAGGCGTCGTAGCGGCTCAGGCCGAGCTTGCCGGCCCACATCGCCTCGATCTCCTGGCCCATCGCGGCGGCGAAGCCGTCGCGGAGCTGATCGAGCCTGGCCAGGGCCGGGCTGTTGCCCTCGAGCAGCGGCCGCAGGGACGACCAGAACATCTGGTAATTGGCTTCGGCGGCCTGGGGCTGGTTGAAGAAGCAGAAGTGCTCGCCGCCGCCGGTCCAGGGCTGGAAGCGGGGATCGAAGAGCTCGCAGAAGCCGAAGGGGCCGTAGTCGAGGGTGAAGCCGCCGGCGGCGCAGTTGTCGCTGTTGAAATTGCCCTGGCAGTAGCCCACCCGCAGCCACTGGGCCACCAGGGCGATCAGCCGGGCGCGGAACAGGGCCGCCAGGGCCAGAACCTGCTCGCTGAACTCCAGCGCCGGATCGATCTCCGGCCGGTAATTGCGCTCGATCAGGTGCGCCACGATCAGGCGCAGCTCGTTCAGCGCCTGCGGATGGGATTGCCGGCGCACGCGACGGGCGAAGAGCTCCAGCTGGCCCACCCGCAGAAACGAGGGGGCCACGCGGGTGGTGATCGCCACCGGGTTGTCCACCAGGATGTCGGGCTCAAACGAGCTGGAGTTGGGGGCGTACCAGGGCCGGCGAACGGTTTCCGATCGCGACACCACCAGCGTCAGCGAGCGGGAGCTGGGAACCCCCAGGGCATGCATGAACTCCTGGGCCAGAAACTCGCGCACGCTGGAGCGCAGCACGGCGCGACCATCGGCGCCGCGGCAGTAGGGGGTCGGCCCGCCGCCTTTGAGCTGCATCTCCCAGCGACGGCCCTTGAAGAGGCCCTCGAACACGGAGATCGCCCGGCCATCGCCGTAGCCGTTGCCGGTGCCGAAGGGACATTGCTGCGTGTATTCGCTGCCGTAGATCGAGAGGGCATAGCCGGTGGCCCAGCCGAAGGGCCGCATCGGCGGCCGCGCCACGCGGATGTCGCCGGCAAACAGGCGCAGGAAGTGGTCGTCGTGGACCAGGGAATCGCAGAGCCCCAGCTCCTCGAAGAGGCGACTGCTGTGGGCCACCAGCTCCGGTGCCGGCAGCGGGGTGGGTGTCACCGGCACGTAATGGCCTGAGACCACCTGCCGGGGCCGGTGGTCGTCGCCATCGGCGCGGGCCTGGGGATCGGCCTGCAGGCCATCGAGCAGCGAGTAGTCGGCCCGCTGGGCAAACGCCGCGAACGTGGAGGTTGGCGCTGCTGCTGGCGCTGTGGTCGTCACGGCTGCCCGGGGGGATGAGGTGCCCATCCTGGCGAGCCTGGGGCCCTTCCACGCGCCGGCGGGCAAGGATGGAGCACGCCCCCAGGCGACGGTGACCCTTCGCGGCAACGGCATGCCCAGCCAACAGCTGTTTTTGGTGGTGCTCGGCGGCCGGGCGGCTGGCGCCCACATCGAGCTGCACGATGTGCGCTTCGTGGCCGGCGCCTCAATCGAGGACACCGTGCCGGAGCTGCGGCGCCAGTGGTTCGGCGCGCGCAAGGGCCTGCACCTCGACAGCTGGATGGCGGTGCGGTTCGTGGCGGGCTACCGGGTGGAGTTGCGACGCGAACCTTTCGACGGCCCAGAGCGGCTCTGGTTTGTGAACCTGGGCGGCTACGACCCGGCCCAGCTGGCGGAGCAGCACGCCTTCGGGCTGTTTGTGGCCACCAGTCCCGCGGGCGCCAAGGCCGCCGCCCGCCGCTCGCTGCTGCCCCTGGCCCAGCAGCGCCACAAGGATGATCTGCACGGGGTGGAGGAGGCCCTGGCGACGGCGGCCGGCGAGCGTTGGTGGGTGCATCTGATCGCCGACGGCCGCAGCCAGAACCCGGTGCCGGACTGGCTGGGTTATCGGCCCATCTGAACCGCGGTGGGAACAAACCGTTTGCTCGGGCACCAGGACTTCATGTCAACCACATAGGGCTTGTAACGAGAAAAGCGTCTCGCCTTGGAGAGGTAGAGAAGCGACTCACTCCGCGTCTTGAAGAGCCCGACCGTTCGATACCAGCTGCCGCATTTGAAGATCGCAGGCTCGATGGCCAGGGTGCGACGCGCGGACTTCGCTTCAGCCAGGGCGCCCGCCACCGTGTCATCGGCGCCGAGAACCAGCCCCCACTCGCCAGCGGGTTGCGGGGCGGGATTGGATGGCTGTTGCGCCAGATCGCTCGCCTGACGGGCAACGGACACTCCCTGAGGGCCTACCGAACCAGCCAGAGCTGAGAAGATCAGAACGGCAGCGAGTGTGATCAAACGGGACATGGCCAATCGGGGTTGGGTTTACGGGCTTCCCTATGACTTGGAGGCGGATTGAACATC
>JBIKTO010000174.1:0-5850 GCA_044348065.1 Cyanobium sp. | reverse complement strand
CACCGGGTGCGGCGGCTGGAGCGGCGGGCGGGGGGGGGCTGGCGGTTGTTCAACGACGAGGGCGAGGAGCTGGCGGAGGTGGACTGGCTGGCCCTGAGCGGCAGCCTGCTGGCCCACCCGCGCGTCCAGGAGCTGCTCGGCTGGCCGGAGGTGCCCCTCCAGCAGGTGGCCGCCGCGACGGACGATCCGTGCCTGCGGGCGGCGGTAGCGGCGATCGGCGCCAGCCGCTGGCGGGCGCGCCTCAATCTGCTGCTGTTGAGCGGCGCGGAGTGGGCCGGCCTGTGGCGGCAGCTGCCCTTCCGGCTGCTGGCCTGCGGGCCGCTGGCGCAGGAGCGCTGGGGCCTGCGGCGATTGGTGGTGCAGCCGCTGATGGACGGTCGCTGCGCCCTGGTGGCCCATTCCAGCGAGGCCTTCGCGGAGCGGCGGCTGCCGCGGCTGGGCTCCGCCGAGGGCGAGGCGGCCGTGCGCCTGGAGCTGGCGGACAACCTGGCGGCCATGCTCAGCCCCTGGATCCCAACCGAGGAGAGCGGCACCGCGATCGCCGCGGTGGATCCGCAGCTGATGCGCTGGGGGGCGGCCTTCCCGGAGCCCCCGGGTCTGGATCCGGCCCTGTCGCTCTGCCCGGCGAGCCACCTCGGCTTCTGCGGTGACTATCTGGCCGGCCCCGGCTTCGGCCGGGTGGAGGGGGCCTTGAGGAGTGCGGAAGCCCTGGCGCAGCGCCTTCTGGAGTTCGGCGCGGCCAGCTGAGCCGCTCAGGAGGCGGCGCCTGGCGCTGCCGGGCCAGCAAAAATCCCCCGCTTCAGGTGGAAGCGGGGGATTCAGGAGGCTCTGAATCAGCCCAGACCGATCTGGGAGAGGATGCCCTGGCCGGTGAGCAGCTCGGTGGCGAGACCGATCACGAAGCCGAGCATGGCGAGCCGGCCATTCCAGGTTTCGGCGAAAGCAACGAAACCGAAGCGGGACTCAGAAGCGGCCATGGGTGGTGTTGCGAATTCCTGCGAATTGTAACCATCGGTAACGACTTGCTGGGGTTCGGGTTGCCGTACCCCCGTGTGGCTCTTGACGAAGCGTTCCACTTTGCGACGGATCCCCCTGTTCGTCCCGATGGCGACGACGTCGCCATCGGCCTGGGGTTACGACAGGGGGGAGGGATCTGCGGATCCCGCCCTCCGTGCGGTAGCCACCGCTTCCCGCCATGGCCACTCCCCACCCCACTCCGATGGGCCGCGAGCAGCGCCGGGCCCTGGTGAGCGAGGCCATCCACTACTTCGCCGACCACTACGGCGAGCCGATCCAGATCGCCGGGGTGGCCTCGCAGCTGGGGGTGAGTGAGGGTTGCCTGGCCCTCTGCTTCGACCACTGCCAGGGCCGCACCCCCTGGCAGACGCTGCAGCAGCTGCGCCTCAACCGCCTGTATGAGGCGATCGCCCACCGCCCGGCCGAGCCGCTGGAGCAGCTGGTGCACCGCTGCGGGCTGCTGCCGGTGACGGAGGCCAACCGGGCCTTCCAGCAGGCCTTCGGCATCGACCTGGGCTCCTTCCGCCGCACCAGCCACCGCGCCGCCGAAGACCGCCGCTTCCGCCGCAGCCATCCCAACGGAGCGGATCTGGTGCTGAAGCCCTGAGGCCTCAGCCCGTGGCCCGCTCCAGCGCCGGTGGCGGCGGCAGCAGGTCTTCGATCTCGCAGACCGGGAAGCGGTTGATCGCCCGCAGGGCCTGGCGGGCGTGGTTGCGCAGGCGCTCGCTGATCGCCTCGGCGTAGGGCACCTGGGCCAGCAGATCCACGGTGCGGCGCAGCACCCGCACCACATCCCCCTCATCGAGGGAGGTGTTGGCGATCACCTCCGACCAGCTGGCCCCCTTCGCCCAGGCGTGCACCAGGCCGGTGAGCTCCGGCTCCCACCAGATGGGCACCACCACCTGGGCGCGCTCCTGCTGGCGCTGCAGCTCGCGGCGCAGGGCGCGCAGATCGTGGAGCGCCTCCTCGGCGGCGGCGGGCGGCGGCCAGCCGCACCAGAGGTCGGGGCGGTTCACCTCGGTGGAGATCGCCTCGAGCACGGCCGCCAGGTCGGCGGGTTCGAGGTCATCCAGGTGGCCGCTCATCAGGGCGAGGCCGAGCCAGAGCTCGTTGTCGCCGCGCAGGGCGGCCACGGTGCGGCCCACCTCGGTGGGCTCCAGGCCGTCGGCGCCGGCGAGGGCGCCGAAGAAGCGCAGGATCTCGATCAGCTTGAGGAAGGTGTCCCAGTGGCGGTTGGAGCGGAAGTGCAGCAGGCGCCGCCGCTCCTCGATCTCCGCCTGCAGTTCGCCGCGGCGGCGGTGGTGCTTGGCCAGCAGGCGCCGCTCGCCGAGGCCATGGGCGGGGTGGAGCTCCAGCTCCTGCTCCAGCTGCTGCACCAGGCTGGCCTGGTCCTGCACCTCCCCGGCCAGGTCGTAGCGGGGGGTGTGCATGTCGTGGCGACGGGCGAGGGAGGCCACGGCCAGGGCGAGCCCCTCGCTGTGGCTGTCGCCATGGCGGAGTTCGCCGGGATGGCGCAGGTCGGGGGGATCGAGCTGACGCACCTGCAGGCAGCTGAGTTCGGCGTGCAGGCTCACCACGGCGCCGCAGGGCACCAGGATCCAGACGTTGGCGTCGGTGAGGCAGAGCAGCAGGGGGAACTGGCCGGGCCCCTGCTCCTTGGCCACAATCACCGCCGGGGTGACGTGCCCCTTGAGCTGGGGCGCCTTGAGGCTCACCAGGGTGCCCTCGCTGGCGAACTGGAGGGCGAGGGTGAGCTCATGGGCGAGGGTTTCCTCCGCCTGCTGCTGGAGGGTGCGCAACAGGCGCCGCTCCTCCCGCAGGCGACCGCGCTGCTTTTCGTAGTCCTCCACCGATTCCCAGGGCACGGCGCCGTCCTGGGCCTCCAGCTGGGCCAGCTGGGCGGCGAGTTCGGCGATGCGGGCCTCATCCTCCGCCAGATCGAGGGTGGCGAGGTAGCGGCCGAAGCTGCGCTCCACCAGCTCCTTGGCCTTGGCGAGGTTGTAGCGCTGCAGCAGGTTGAGCACCATGCCGTAGCTGGGGGAGAACTGGCTCACGAGCGGATCGGCGGGCGCCAGGGCGAGCTGGCCCGCCTCCCGCACCCCCTCGAAACGGCTCTGAGCGGTGACCACGTAGCCCTGGGAATCGAGGCCACGCCGGCCGGCCCGGCCCGCCATCTGCAGGAATTCACTGCCCATC
The DNA here is from genome assembly GCA_044348065.1 of Cyanobium sp. GTDB lineage: Bacteria > Cyanobacteriota > Cyanobacteriia > PCC-6307 > Cyanobiaceae > Cyanobium. The sequence continues at coordinate 2,637 of JBIKTO010000174.1, read as the reverse complement.
AGCGGCCGGTGACCGCGTTCCGTGCGCTTGGAGAGGGCCGAGATCACGGTGGTGCGGGCCGGCATGTTGATGCCCGCCGCCAGGGTTTCGGTGGCGAACACCACCTTGATCAGGCCCTGCTGGAACAGGCCCTCCACCAGCTCCTTCCAGGCGGGCAGCACGCCGGCGTGGTGGGAGGCGATGCCGCGCAGCAGGGCCTCGGCGTGGCCGCCCTCGCGCACCGCCTCGGGGGTGGCGGCCACGAAGGCGTCGAGGCGCGCGCGGATGCGGGCCTGCTCGGCGGGGGTGACCAGGCAGGCGGAGCCGAGTTCGCGCACGCCCCGGTCACAGCCGCGGCGGCTGAAGATGAAGTAGATGGCGGGCAGCATGTCCCGATCCGCCAGCTGGGCGACCACGAAGGGCAGGGGGGCCGGTTCGGGCTGGGGCGGACGGGGCAGCTTGGGGCCGCGGCGACGATGGCCCTTGGGGGGGCGCCACACCTTGGCGTTGGGATGCAGGCCGTTGCCCTCCTCATTGAGCAGGGGGTGGAGCCCCTTGGCGCTGCAGAAGCTGAAGGCCAGGGGCACGGGCCGGAAATCGCTGTGCACCAGCTGGGTGGGGCCGTGGACGCGGGCGATCCAGTCGGTGAGCTGGCCCGCGTTGGCGACGGTGGCGGAGAGGGCCACCAGCTGGATGGTGGAGGGGCAGTGGATGATCGATTCTTCCCAGACCGTGCCGCGCTGGCTGTCGTTCATGTAGTGGCACTCGTCGAGCACCACCGCCTCCACGTCGGCGAGGGGGTCGTCATCGGGGTGGTCGATCTCCGCGTAGAGCATGTTGCGGAAGATCTCGGTGGTCATCACCACGATTCGCGCCTCGCGGTTGAGGCTGAGGTCGCCGGTCAGCAGGCCGACGTTGGCGTCGCCGAACTGGTGGCGGAAGTCGCGCAGTTTCTGGTTGGAGAGGGCCTTGAGCGGGGTGGTGTAAAAAACCTTGCGGCTGTGGGCCAGGGCGCGATGGATGGCGTACTCGCCCACCAGGGTTTTGCCGGAGCCGGTGGGGGCGCTCACCACCACGGAGTGGCCCTGGTTGAGGGCGTCGATCGCCTGATGCTGGAAGGGATCGAGCGGAAAGGGGAACAAGCTCTCCAGGGGCGGCACCAGGGGGGCGGCGGTTGAATCGGCCGCGGCGGCGCCGCTGGGGCTGGAGGTCATGGCCGCAATCCTAGGCGGGGCCTGAATCAGGCCGGACGGCTTGCCACCAAGGGGGGGCAGTGAAACCTCCCCGTCCATGGGCATGTTCCGCACCGCCCCGTTCACCCCCGCCCAGCACGCGCTCTGGGAGCGCCTGCACCAGTGCTCCCTGGCCCCCCCCGCGGCAACGCAGCGCTTCCACGAGAAGCTGGCGCGGGACAACGGCTGGTCCGCCCGCTTCGCCGCCCGGGTGGAGGGGGAGTACCGCCGCTTCCTGTTTCTGGCGCTGGAGGCCGGCCATGGGGTCTGCCCCTCCCCCGCCGTCGATCAGGCCTGGCACCAGCACCTGCTCGACACCCGCCGCTACTGGGAGCAGTTCTGCCCCGAGGTGCTCGGCTCTCCCCTGCACCACAGCCCCTCCCAGGGCGGCGCGGCGGAACGGCAACGGCTGGAGGCGTGGTACCGGCAGACCCTGGCCAGCTATGAGCGCCTCTTCGGCGAAGCCCCACCGGCGGATGTCTGGCCGCGGGCAGGCCAGCCCCGGGCGGCCCGCCGTCGCTGGGCCCTGCCGGCGGTGCCCCTGGCCGCCCTGGCCCTGGGCGGTTGCACGGTCACCCCGGGGCCCTGGCCCTTCCCCCAGCTCGCGGGGCCCGAGTTCCTGATGCTCTATCTGCTGCTGATCCTGCTGGCGCTGCCGCTCGCCCTGGCGTTGCGACGCCATCCCACCCGCGGCAGAGCGACGACGGTCGGGGAGCCTGGGGGGGGTGGAGCGGACCTCGACCCGATCGCGCTGGCCTACCTGGCTGGAGGCTCGCCCCGGGTGGCGGAGACCGCGCTGGTGCGGCTGCAGGACAGGCAAGATGTGCACAAGGGAACGGGGCTGGCCGATCCGATCGAACGGGATGTGTCGCTGGCCGTGACGGCGAAGCGCTTCCACCCGAGGACGTGGGAGGCCCAGGACGCCGGCTGGCTGAGCCTCCAGCAGCTGCGCTCCCTGCAGCTGCTCCTGGAGGAGCGGGGGCTGCTGCTGCGGGACCCCCAGCGTCACCAGGCGCGGCGGGCGCCCTTGCTGGTGTTGGCGCCGCTGCTGGGGCTGGGGGTGCTGCGGCTGATCCACGGCGCTCTGGCGGGGCGGCCGATCGGCGTTCTGCTGCTGCTGTGCTTCGCCCTGATCGGGGCTTGTGTCCTGGTCGAGAACCACCCGCCGCGCCGTACCGCCCGCGGGGAGGCGCTGCTGCGGCGGGCGCGCCAGAGGGTGGCGGGGAGAAGCCAGGGGAGCGGATCCCAGGAGACTGTGGCCGCTGTGGCGATGCTCGGTCTGGCGGCTTTGCCAGCGGCGGAGGCGGTGCCCCTGATGAACCTGATCGCCCCCAGCGGCGGCCACGGCGGGGACGGCGGCGGCGGGGACGGTGGCGGCGGAGGTTGCGGAGGTTGCGGAGGCTGTGGCGGCTAGGGAGCGCTCGTC
>JBIKTO010000173.1:0-5882 GCA_044348065.1 Cyanobium sp. | reverse complement strand
CCAGGGCCAGCACCATCGCGCCAGCGGCGGTGGTGAGCTGCCCGCCGGCGATCAGCTGAGAGGCCAATCGATCCCAGCTCGCCTTGAAGGCGGCATGGAACGGGTAGGCGTAGACGCATGTGCCATCGAAGCGGAACATGCCCTCGGCGAAGTTCTGCATTGGCCTCTGGAACCCATGCACGAGCGAAGCGGCGATGGCATCGAGGAACAGGCCGGCATCCTTGCGGGTCAGATCTTCGAAGTTGTCGGGCCAGTCGCAGGCGCACTCGATCGTGCCCAGGTATGCCCACAGGTCGTTGATCAGTGCCGTGCGCGCCGCGTTGATCACGGCGGCGGCATTGGCCTGGGTGGTCAGCGCCGATGCCGGCACCGTGAGCGGCTGAATCTGCTGGGTGGAGCCTTCACTCCAGAACGAGTAATCGCCGAACTGGCTGCTGCTGCCGCTCACCACCATCTGCCCCCCTGAGAGACAGACGAAGTGCTTGTGGGCGCCGACGCCGATGGCGTTGACGGGGTTGATGAAGCCGCGGTTCTTCGCCACGTAGCCCATGCCGTTGTGGCTGGAGGGAGTGAAGCCCCAGGTCATCATGTTCGGGAACACCGAATAGGCGGAGAGCACCGCACCATCGGCCAGCACGCAGCCGCCGCCCTTGGGCTGGGCAGGGTTGCCGGCGGCGGGGTTCATCGGCAGTGGGGTGGGCACCTCCGTGAGGGCGCTGGTGACAACGCAGTTCTGGCCGTAGGGCACCCCGCCAGGCAGGATGATCGCCCCGGGCCGGAAGACCATCGCGAACCCCTTGGTGGGGTTGCTGAAGCTGTCGATGCGCCAGCCGCTGAACTTCAGATTGACCAGGTGGCAGCCGTTGCCGACGCGAAACACATTGCTCACCTCATTGCCAGCCGATGGGCTGACGATGGTGCGGCGCTGGAAATTGGCACCGATGATCGTCGTGCGATCCGGTACATCGAGCTCACCAGCTGTCGGCAGCAGGTCATCAAGGATCTTGATCGTCCATGGCATGGGCTCGGCAAAGTCCGCCACCCGATCCAGCGCCTCCTCCACGTGTCGCACCCCCGTGCGGGCGGTGCGGCCGTCGCTCTGATTTGAGCCGTCACTCCGGACGTAGAAGATCCGCGGCTCCTGGCTGTCGCCGGACTCAGGCGGCGGCGTGATGCCCGCCTGGATCAGGGTTTGGGTGATCTCGACTTGGGCCAGCACACCCGACAGGCTCACGACGGCACCCCCAGGCGCGTGATTGCTTGCGTGCCGGCGAGGATGGGCAGCCTGCTGCCGGCCGCCAGCTGCGCGATCAGCTCGAAGTAATAGGGCCCTGCAGGCAGGGGCAGGATCTGCGGGTCCACCCGGAGCTTGCCCTCCCCGGCCGACAGAATGGTGATGCCAGCACCAACGCCAAAGCTCAGCCGCTCGGCCTTCTCTCCTAGGCGGCGGTAGACCATATCAATCTCGGCATCCCTCAGGTTGATCGGCCGGCCCGATTGCCGATTGGTGAGGGTGATCAGGTTGATGCCTTCCCATGTAGCCCCCTCGTAGACAGCGGGAAGCGCAAATCCCGCGGGGGTCATGGCTGTTCTCCATCATCGGCCCTCTCCTTCTTGCCACGAGGCGGCTTTGACACGGCAGGCGCATTGCCAGGGCCTACCGGTTGCCCAGCATCGGCGGAAGGCGGCGGCACCTTGGCAGCCAGTTCATCAGCCTCGGCAGCGGCTTCAGTGAAGGCCTGAGCGACGGCCCCCAAGTAATCGCCTCCTTCCAGTGCGCCCGGAGTCTGGAGAGCCTCGTGCGCCGTGGTCATCGCCCAGATTGCCTCAAACGGGCCCACCGCCTCCAGAAAGGCCATCAGCCTCTGGGCGGCATGCTCACGATCTGCAGCTGTCATCCCAACCTTTTGGAGTGGCAAGGACAACATAGAGCCGGCCACGATGCGATCCAGTGTCAACCCGCATCAGCAACAGCTGGGCTGGAGAGCGGGGGTCACCAGAGCCTCAGTGGGCTTCAGGCCTTCGCCAGATCTGGTCAGGGGTTGAGCTGAAGAGCCGCCGGCGCAGTCCGGTCCAGAAAGGCCTGGTCGCGCAAGATGGTGAACACCACCAGCCCGGTAACCGCCACGACCGAAACAGCGCATAGAGCCAACAGGCCGAGCTCAGGCGGGCTGTGGCGCCGTCTGGCGGCCGAACGAGGCTTCGATCGTTGCGCCGGCTTCCCGCCGGGCACCACCTTGTAGCGGACTGGACGCCGGGCGCGGTTGCGATTCGGCGCCGCTGGGGAGAAAGGCCGGAAGGATTCGGTCATAGCGAGTTGGCAACGTTGCCAGGCGGGGCCATCGTACACGTGTTCGACGCATCGGCTAGGATCCTGGCCATCCACAGTCTGCGCCGTAACCAGACAGCAATGGATTTTCTTCATGCACCGGCGGCCGATGTCCGCGCGAAGGGTTCGGCCGGATTGACCCTGCGAGACGCTCTGCTGGAAAGGATCAGGAGCTACGGAGGACAGGCAGCAGCGGGACACCACCAGGCCCCACCAGCACGTGCTGAATCAGCGCCCCCACGATCACCCGTTGCTGATCTGGCGTTGCGCCCGTGAAGAAAGCAGGGTCGCGCATCATGGCTGTGTAGGCCTCCAGGTCTGCGGGGATGCGCTCACGGCGCTCCAGGGAGCGGATCTCCGCCTCGATGGCTGTCACGGCCGGCGCCAGCGCCGGATTGCGCGATGCCAGGACACGGGTGGCATCAAGATCCTGCCGTTTCAGGATCAGGGCTGGATCTTCGTCCACCGGCGCCGCGGCCGCCCGGGCCAGCACGTCAGCCGACTGGACGCATGCCTTGACCACCACCGGCATCACCAGGGCCTCCTTCACCCCTCCACGGTTGTCGCAGAGTCGGTGGCGGCAGCGCCACCAGGCCACGCCCTGGGCGGTGTTGCGCCGCATGCGATGCCCGCAGCTGTGGCAAACCAGCAGTCCCGTGAGGCCATGGCGGCTTTCGATCGTGGGCCCCCCGGCAAACCGGTTGCGGGTGCGCCGCAGCATGTCCGCCAGCTCTCGCCAGTCCCTGTCTTTGATCAGCGCCGGATGCTGGTCGTAGTAGATCTCCCCCCAGGTGCTGTCCCACCCCTTCCCGCCGCTGCGAAGGTGCCCGACATGGCCTCGGATCACCGGATTGGTGAACCAGGCCTGCAAGCTGTTTCCCGCGGGAGTCCAGGGGCACCAGCTGGGCAGCTGCTGAGATACCGCTGCGAAAGATCCAAGCCGGCGGAGTTCCTCGATCACCCGCAGGGCGTGGGCCCAGTTCTCGGGATGCGGCACCAGTCGGACACCGTCGCCCCGGGCATACCCAAAGGGCAGTCGGCGGCGGAGGTGGCGGCCCTGGGCCCGGTACTGCTCGAACTGCTTCCGGATCCTCAGGGAGAGCATGCGAGATTCCATCTCTGCCAGGCCGGTCGTCAGCCGGGCCATCAGGAAGCCCTGGGGGCTGAGCGTTTCAATGACACCCCCGTCGAGGGCGCGCACCACCACCCCCATGCCCTGGGCCAGTCCCAGCAGCTGGTCTGCAAAGGCAGCATCTCGACCCAGACGGTCCACGCGGGTGACGATGATCTCGGCGACCTGGCCGGCGCGCACCATGGCCATGGCCTCAAGGAGGCCTTCGCGGTCTGGGTTGCTGCCCCGCTCGATGTCCGAAAGGACGCGGTCGCAGCCGGCCCCCTGCAGGCGGCTGATCTGAGGGGCCAGAGCATCGGCCTGCTCATCGGTGGAGACGCGGGCGTAGCCGAGGCGGATGCGCATGGGATCCTGGGGTAGGCCTTCTGAAGCCTATGCGCTATGAGCACCTTTTCTTTCGACGTCGTCTCTGATTTCGATCGCCAGGAGCTGGTGAACGCCGTCGACCAGGTGCGGCGGGAGGTGGGGCAGCGCTACGACCTCAAGGATTCCGCCACCGAGATCGACGTGGAGGAAGGGGCCCTCACGATCACCACCGCCAGCGACATGACCCTCGATGCGGTGGCGGATGTGTTGCGCCAGAAGGCCACCAAACGCAACCTGTCCCTGAAGATTTTTGACTTCCAGACGCCGGAGCCGGTGGGGGGTAATCGCGTCAAGCAGGTGGTGACACTGCGCCGCGGGCTCAATCAGGAGCTGGCCAAAAAGCTCAGTAAAAAGGTGCGCGACAGCGTCAAGAAGGTCACCGTCGCCATCCAGGGCGAGAGCCTGCGCATCAGCGGCAAGAGCAAGGATGATCTGCAGCAGGCCATGCAGCTGCTCAAGGCCGAAGAGCTGGAGCTGCCGCTGCAATTCGAGAATTACCGTTGACCGCCGGCGGCTGGCGCTTCTGGATTGATCGGGGCGGCACCTTCACCGATCTGGTGGCCTGTTCGCCCGCCGGCGAGCTGGCGGTGCGCAAGCTGCTCTCCCGCCAGCCAGGCCGCTCCGGCGATCCGGCGGTGCGCGCCATCCGCGACCTCCTCGGCCTGCCCGCCTCGACGCCCATTCCGCCGGGCCTGATCGCCGAGGTGCGGCTCGGCACCACCGTGGCCACCAACGCCCTGCTGGAGCGCGCCACCGACCCGGTGTTGCTGCTCGTCAACCGCGGCTTCGCCGATCTGCTGCCCATCGGCGATCAGCACCGGCCCGAGATCTTCGCCCTGCGGATCGAGACCGCGCCGCTGCCGGAGCTGACGGTGCTGGAGGTGGAGGGCCGGCTCGACGCCGAGGGCCGGGAGGTGGAACCGCTGCGGCTCGATGGGGCCCTCGCGGAGGCCGTGGGCCGTGCCGCCGCCGCCGGCTGCCGCAGCGTCGCCGTGGCGCTGCTGCACAGCACCCGCAATCCCGCCCACGAACGGGCCGTCGGCGCCTGGCTGGAGTCGCAGGGCTTCGCGGCGCCGGTGCTCTCCCACCGGGTCAGCCCCCAGCCGCGGCTGGTGCCCCGCGGTACCACCTGCCTGGTGGAGGCGGCGATCGCGCCGGTGCTGGGCCGTTATCTCGCGGCGGTGCAGGCGGACCTGGGCTCCGCCACCCGCCTGCGGGTGATGACCTCCTCCGGCGCCCTGCAGGCGCCGGAGCTGCTGCTCGCCAAGGACACGATCCTCTCCGGCCCGGCGGGGGGCATGGTCGGCGCCGTCGCGGCGGCGCGCCTGGCCGGTTTCGGGGAGGCCCCGCTGCTCGGTTTCGACATGGGCGGCACGTCCACCGATGTCTTCCACCTGGAGAGCGCAGCGGCGTCGCCGGGCGGTGAGCGCAGCCAGGAGACGGAGATCGTCGGCCTGCGGCTGCAGGCGCCGATGCTGCCCATCCATACCGTCGCCGCCGGCGGCGGCTCGGTGCTGGCCGTGCGCGATGGTCGCCTCACGGTGGGGCCCCGTTCCGCCGGCGCCGATCCGGGTCCGGCCTGCTACCGCGCCGGGGGACCGCTGACCGTGACGGATGCCAACCTGCTGCTGGGCCGGTTGCCGGTGACGGCGCTGCCAGCCGTGTTCGGGCCCGGCGGCGATCAGCCGGCCGACCTGGCGGCCGTGCGCGCCGGCTGCGCGGCGCTGGCGGCCTCCCTGCCGAGCCCCAACCCGGTCTCCGCCCCGCAGCCGAGCCGGGTGGAGGTGCTGGCGCAAGGGGCGCTGACGATCGCGGTGGAGCGGATGGCGGAGGCGATCCGGCGGGTCTCGATCCAGCGGGGGCATGACATCCGCGGCGCCCTGCTGGTGAGCTTCGGCGGGGCCGGCGGACTGCATGCCTGCGCCCTGGCCGATCGGCTTGGCATCGCGCGGGTGCTGCTGCCGCCGCTGGCCGGGGTGCTCTCGGCCTGGGGGATCGGCCTGGCCCGCCAGCAGCTGCTGCGGGAGCGCAGCGTGCGGCGGCCGCTGGCGGCTG
>JBIKTO010000172.1:0-5896 GCA_044348065.1 Cyanobium sp. | reverse complement strand
TGGGCGATCCGGCCCAGCTGCCGCCGGTGGGGGAGAGCCGCAGCCCGGTGTTCGGTCTGGAGCGCGCCGTGCACGCTGCCCTCCACGAGGTGGTGCGCCACCAGGGGCCGGTGTTGCGGCTGGCCACCGGCCTGCGTCAGGGCGATCTGCCCTGCCGCCAACCGCCGCGCCTGCCCCCCGTGCGAGACGCCGCCGGAATGGTGGCCCTGCTCGATCGCGCCGCCTGGCTGCGGGCCGCCCAGGCGGCCCTGCGCCGCAGCGCCGAGGCCGACCAGCCGGATCTGGCCCGCATCCTCTGCTACACCAACCGCTCCCTGGAGCGACTCGTGCCCCTGGCCCGTCGGGCCCTCCATGGCGAGATGGCCGACCAGCTGCCGGTGCTCCCCGGCGAGGTGCTGATCAGCCGGGCCGCGGTGATGGCCCCGGCCTGTCGGGAGGGGGGCGAAGCGGCCGAGGAGCCGGACATGGTGCTCGGCTCGAACCGGGAGCTGGTCGTGCGTGATGTCACCCCCGAGCGCTGCCTGCTGAGCGAGTTCGGCGTGGCGGATGCTCCCCCCATCGACACGCTCACCGCCACCGTGGAGGCGGGGGAGACCCAGCTGGCCCTGCGCCTGCTGCCGCCGATCGGCTCCCCGGCCCGCCAGGCGCTGCAGGCGGTGCTGCAGCGCCTGCGCCAGCAGGCCCTGGAAGCCGGCCGGCAGGAGGGCAAGGCCCTCTGGCGACGCTTCTTCCTGGTGCGCGATGCCTTCGCTTCCCTCGGGCCCGCCGCCGTGCTCACGGTGCACCGCAGCCAGGGCAGCACCTTCGCCCAGGTGTTCATCGACGCCGATGTCTTCTGGCCGGCCGATGACGACCTGCGGCGGCAGCTTGTCTATGTGGCGGTCAGCCGCGCCAGCGAAGCCGTTTCCCTGATGGCGATGGCCGGCAGCGAGGCCGATCGCCAACGCTGGAGTTGCTGGCTCAGGGACGAGCCGAACCCAGAATTCTCACCCTAATCGAAGCCCGGTGATCAGCCCGGTGAAGGGTGGTGGATAGCCTGCGGAAACGTTGGCCATTGGGCATGGTGTTCGTGCAAAATAACTGCGCGAAAGCTCTGTAGATGCCTGTGCACCATTCCCGCGCTTCGTTGCCGCTGCCTCGGCCGGACAGCGGGTTTGCCTCGGTGCCGACCAGCATGAGCCAACCCCCCGGCAACCTCCTGCCGGCCTCCCCTCCCGAAGCGGAACCCGCCGCCGTCGCGGTGCCCTGGATGGGGATGCTTGCGCTGGCCTTCCTGGTCGCTCTCGGTTTTGCGGCGTTGCGGCTGCGCTTCTCCGACGCTCCCGCCGCCGAGCCGCCTGCCAGCCCCGCCAGAGCCGGCGGAGCCGCCGTCGAGGTGCCGCGGCCGAGCCTGCTGTTCCGCCGCTCCCACCACGAGAGGATTCACGACCAGCGCTATCTGAGCCTCATCCTTGAGGCTGAGCTGGAGTCGTCCCGCTCCCCCCGAGCCCCGGAGAATGGCGACGAGCCTCCCCCCTCACGCGGCTAGGGGAAGCCGGTGGTGAGAAGGGAAGCGGGCCCGGCCAGCCCCGAAGGACAGTCTGTGCGTTTTTCGCATAATTGCGGATCATGCATGACGGTGATTCCGGCGGGAATGCGTGATCGGCATTGCTGCGGCTTTCGCATTGCCGCTCCGGGATCGATGCGAATCCGGCATATGTCATGGGTCGTAAAGCAAGCCCCAATGGCTGAGCTTTTCTGCCTACTGTTTTGCGCAAATAGCAACTTTCTGCCGTCATGCCTCGCGGGGGCAATGGTTCCTCTCCACCAGGGCCTCCGGGTTCGGGCGATTCATCCCATTCCGGGCAGGTTTCCCTGCCCAGCCCCGAGGGCTTGATCGCCCTGGACCATCTCTGCTGGCTCGGCTCCGGGCGCGAAGTCGCCCAGCGCATGCAGTGCAATCCCAGCACGGTCAGCCGCAAGGCCGAGGCCTGCGCCGTCAGTCTCGGCCTGCTGCTGCGCAAGCGTGCCGGCATCTGGACCCTCTTCGGCGATGGAGACCTGCTGCAGGCGGAGCGTTATCTGCACCAGCGCTACCGCCTTGCTGGCTACGGCCCGCTGCGCCTGGAGGTTTCCGCCGACCTCGCCGACCTGATGGCCGCCCCGCCCAGCCGTTCCTGGGTCAGCGGCGGCCAGCGCCACTTCGACTGCCGCCGCCCCCTGGAGCTCCTGGAGCAGCGGGTCACGGACGCCTGGCTCTGCAGTTTCTGCGAAGAATTGCCCTGCCATTCTGACCATTCCTGGCTCGTCCTTGATCTCGCCCGCCTGCCCCTCCAGTTGCTCGCCCATAAGGATCATCCCCTCCTCGCCCAGCCGGGATCCCATGGGGTCGATGGCGACGCCCTGCGCTCCTGCCCCTGTCTGGCCCTGCCCGACCATTGTCAATCCCAGCGCCAGGCGCTGCTTCGTCGCCTGGGGCTGGCCAACCAGCTGCTCAGCCTTGAGCGCCACGACCCCGCCAAGTGGGATGAGCCCCTGGGTGATCGCCGCACCATCCGCGCCGGCACCCCTTTCGACCTCCACCACTACAGCGATTGGCGCCCCCTGCCGCTTCCCCTCGAGCATGAGGTGCGTCTCGGCCTGGTGATTCGCAAGGATCTGGTCGATGTGGAGCCGGTGCAGGAGCTTCACCGGGCCCTTCAGGACTGGTGCCGCGCCGACAGTCAGCTGAGCCCCAGCCCGGCCACCCCCTGCCAGCCCAGATAGCCCGCCAGGGCGAGGCTCACCAGCGCCACCAGCAGATCACCCCGGGCCAGAAGCCAGTCGCGACAGGCGCGCAGGGCCGGCACCACCCGCTCCAGGCCGAAGCTGAGCGCCGCCCCCACCGGCACGAGCAGAAAGAGTGCGGTGGTCAGGCAGAAGAGCGCGCCGGCGAGCAGCTCCCGCTCCTGCCCCAGACCCGCCGCCAGCAGGCTGCCGCTCGCCTTCGCGTAGAGAAAGAGGTCGTCGGGGCTGAACAGCTGCAGCAGCACGCTCAGCGAGAGGAGCGGCAACAGCGGCATCGCCACGAAGCGATCCAGTTGGCGGCTCCAGGCCGGCGGTGTGTCCCCCGCGGCCCGCGCTTCCCACAGCTCCCGCATCCCCAGGGCCAGCAGCGCCCCCCCCGCCAGCAGATCCAGGCCGGTGCGGATGCGGCTGCCCATCTCCATCGTCAGCAGCAGTCGGTGACCCACCCCCAGCAGCAGCACGAGCATCAGGGCGGAGGCCAGCAGCCAGGCCAGCACGAAGAAGCTCCCCCGCCGCAGCGGCTGTTGCCCCAGCAGCAACAGAAGCAGCAGGGCGATGTGGATCGGGCTGAAGGCCACCGCCAGCCCAAGGCCCACCAGCTCACTCCACAACCCAGGCGTCCCCATCCGGTCAATCTTCAGCGCAGGATCTCAAACCAGTCCGAACCATGGGGGGGCACCTCGCTGCTGATCACCCGCCGCACCCGGGCCAGGGGTGGCCCCTGCTCACACCACAGGAGCAGGTCATGCAGGGCTCGCTGGTGCCCTTCGGCCTCCAGCTCCACGCTGCCATCCGGCCGGTTCCGCACCCAGCCGCCCAGGCCCAGTTCGCTGGCCCGGCGCTGGGTGGCCGCCCGATAGCCCACCCCCTGCACATCGCCGAGCACCGTCAGGTGCCAGCGCTGCTGCGGGGTTGCCTGGCGGTGGCTCTCCGGCTGGGGGATGAAGCGGCGCTGGGCGGCCGCGGCGCGGCGGGCGCGCTCGACGCGGCCAGACGGGAAGGTATCGCCGGCCAGCCAGCCCAGTGCAGGTGAAGCCAGCTCGCGTGGACGTTCGCTGCGGTCCATCCTTCGCTCCTCGGTGGGCATCCCCAGCCTTCAACCTGCCACAGACCGGGCCGGGCGGCCAGCGGTCCGGCCGGGGCGGGGAGGGCCTCCAGCTGCCAGCGGTGGAACTCATGGCCGATCAGGCGTTCGCCCGCCCTCACCAGCAGACCATCCTGCCCGGCGAGCGCCTGGCGATAGCCCAGGCTGAGCGGCCCGCGCCGGGCCGTGAACGGCAGCACCCCCGCCATCCGGTGCGGCTCCCCGTCGCCATCCGCCAGGCTCTGGCCGAGCAGCAGCAGGCCGCCGCATTCGGCCACGATCGGCAGACCCGCCGTCGCCGCCCGCCGCAGCGCCCCCAGGCTGCGCCGGCTGGCGGCCAGGTCGGCCGCGTGCAGTTCCGGGTATCCGCCCGGCAACAGCACCGCGCGGCAGCCAACGGGCAGGGGCTCATCGGCCAGGGGGCTCCAGGCCCGGGGCTGAAGCCCCAGGGCGCTCAGCAGCTCCTGGGCCTCCGGGTAGAGGAAATGAAACGCCTCGTCGTGGGCCACGGCCACCGGCAGGGGCTCGGCGCCGCCGCCGCGTCGCGCTTGTCCATCGGCCCCCTCCCCCAACCGCCAGCGGATCGGATCGAGCCCGTCCGCCGGGGGCGGGGGGGGCGCCAGCAGGGGCCAGAGCCGCTCCAGATCCAGGTGGCGCTCCGCCAGGTCGGCCCAGAGGCCGCGCCGCTCCGCCAGGTCGGCGATCTCATGGGCGGGGTGGAGCCCCAGGTGGCGGGAGGGCAGTTCCAGGGCCGGATGGGGTGGCAGGGAGCCGAGCAGGGGCACCTCGATCGCCGCCAGGGCTTCGCCCAGCAGGGCGAGGTGGCGGACGGTGGCCACCCGGTTGAGCACCACGCCCGCCAGGCGCACCTGTGGCGGCCCGTGGTCGCGAAAGCCCCGCACCAACGCCGCCAGCGACCCCGCCTGCCGGGAGGCTTCCACCACCAGCACCACGGGCAGGTCGAGCTGGGCGGCCACCGCCGCGGTGCTGCCCTCGCTGCTGGGGCCGCGCCCATCGAACAACCCCATCACCCCCTCCACCAGCACCCGCTGGGCGCGGCCGCCGAAGCCGTGGAAGCTGCGCTCCAGCCAGTCCTCCCCGCAGAGCAGCGGGTCAAGGTTGCGGCAGGGCCGCCCGGCGACGGCGCTGAGCAGCTGGGGGTCGAGATAGTCGGGCCCCACCTTGAACAGCTGCACGCTCTCGCCCCGGCGCCGGGCCAGGGCGGCCAGGCAGAGGCTGAGCAGGGTCTTGCCGCTGCCGCTGCAGGGGGCGGCGATCACACAGCTCAAGGGGGCCGACCTCAGCGGGGCAGCAGGGCCGCGGCCAGGGGGGCCGCCGACTCCAGCAGCGGGTTGGTGGAATCGTGGCCGCCGCTGAGCAGCCGTGCCACCTCCTGCTCCTCCCGTTCCTCCGGCAGGGGCACCACCTCCTCCACCAGCTCCATCGCCGCCATGCCGCCCGATTCCAGCCGCATGCAGCCCCCGGATTCCGAGCAGAGGATCACGCACAGGGGTGGGCGCCGCTCCGGATGGCAGATCAGCCGCAGGCCGACGATGGCGCCGGGGTGGGCCTTGGGGGCGCCGATCGGCACCGGCATCAGGGCGAACCGCACCGTGATGCCATCGGTGCGCTGGAACTCGGCGCTGATGCCCTGCCCCGGGCCATTCGACGAACTCCAGTCGCTGCCCACCAGGTGCCAGCCGAGCCGGTTGGCGATCCAGGCCGCCAGCAGCAAGCCCTTCACCGGGTGGTCTCCTTCCACATCGATGTCCAGCTGCACCACGTGCTGCAGGGCATCGCGTCGGGAGGGCGGGTCGAAGACCATCGCCAGGGATTCCCGCCAGCTGCGCAGCCGCAGCCAGTTGAGATCGTTCACCGCCTGGCCGGTGGCGATCCGGGCCACCAGCACATCGAGGCAGCGGCTGGGCTTTCCGAGGGAGGAATCCACCATCAGCCGCCGGGGCGGCGGCGCGATCGCCTCCAGGATTTCGGGAGGCTCATCGAGGCTGCTGTTCCACCACACCCAGCAGGGCAGCTCCTCGCTCA
>JBIKTO010000008.1:0-16534 GCA_044348065.1 Cyanobium sp. | reverse complement strand
CCACGGCGGCCACGGGCCAGCCATCATGGTCTGACCTCCTCCCTACGACTTCCTCCCCCATGTTCGGCTTCCTCAAGAAGGTCGGCGATTACAGCAAGGACGCCGTCAGCGCGGCCCAGTACCTCACCCAGGGTCTGGCGGTCACCTTCGACCACCTGCGGCGTCGGCCGATCACGGTGCAGTACCCCTACGAGAAGCTGATCCCTTCCGAACGCTATCGGGGGCGCATCCATTACGAGTTTGATAAGTGCATCGCCTGCGAGGTGTGTGTGCGCGTATGTCCGATCAACCTGCCGGTGGTGGATTGGGTGATGAATAAAGCCACCAAGAAAAAGGAGCTGCGCAATTATTCGATCGATTTCGGGGTGTGCATCTTCTGCGGCAATTGCGTCGAATATTGCCCCACCAACTGCCTGTCGATGACCGAGGAATACGAGCTCGCCGCCTTCGACCGCCACAGCCTCAACTACGACAACGTCGCCCTCGGCCGCCTGCCCACCAGCGTCACCACCGATCCTTCGGTGTTCCCCCTGCGCGAGCTGGCCTACCTGCCCCAGGGCGAGATCGATCCCCATGGCGTTCCCGCCACCGCGCCCCGGGCCGGCAAACTGCCCGAGCAGGTGCTGGCAACCCTGCCCGCCTCCGACCAAGCAACCTCCACCTGATGACCCTCGCCTCCTCCATCCAGCAGGTCTGCTTCCTGGTGCTCGCCGCCACCGTTGTCGGCGGCTCCCTGGCCGTGGTGCTCCTGCCCAACATCGTGTATTCCGCCTTCCTGCTCGGCGGTGTGTTTCTCGGCGTCGCCGGCCTCTACCTGCTGCTTAACGCCAGCTTTGTGGCCGCCGCCCAGGTGCTGGTCTATGTCGGCGCGGTGAACGTGCTGATCCTGTTCGCGATCATGCTCGTCAACAAGCGCGAGGCGATGGCCGAGATCCCCGGTCTGGCCCTGCGTCGCCTGCTCTCCGGTTTGGTCTGCGGCGGGCTGTTCGCCCTGTTGCTGCGGGTGGCCTTCACCACCCGCTGGGCCCTGCCCGGCCCGGTGCCGGTGGGCGAGGAAGCCACCATCCGCATCGGCGAGCACCTGTTCAGCGATTACCTGCTGCCCTTTGAGCTGGCCTCGGTGCTGTTGCTGATGGCGATGATCGGCGCCATCGTGCTCGCCCGCCGCGATGTGTTCAGCAGCGATGTGATCACCGGTGAGCCCGCCGACCAGGGATTGATTGAGAAGTCGCGCACGCCGCTGCTCCTCGAGAAGCCCGCACCCACCCCGTCCCTCCAGGAGACCGCCCCGTGAGCCCCGACGCCGCCATCCCTCTGCAGGCCTTTCTCTCCGTGGCCGCCCTGCTCTTCTGCACCGGTGTCTGGGGTCTGATCAACAGCCGCAACGCCGTGCGCGTGCTGATGAGCATCGAGCTGATGCTCAATGGGGTGAACATCAACCTGATGGCCTTCTCCAGCTACCTCGATGGCCAGCTGATCCGTGGCCAGGTGTTCACGATCTTTGTGATCACCGTCGCCGCCGCTGAGGCCGCCGTGGGCCTGGCGATCCTGCTCTCCCTGTATCGAAACCGCGAAACGGTCGACATGGAGCGGTTCAACCTGCTGCGTTGGTAGCCAGGCTGGGGACGCTTCCAGAGCCCCGGCATGCGCCTCGAGACTATCTGGCTGATCGTGCGCAGCGGCAGCCAGGCGGCCGCCAGCCAGGCCCGGCGTTGCGCCGGCGAGCTGCGGAAGGAAGGCATTGGCGTGGTCACGGCCATCAGCGGAGCCAGCAGCAACCCCTTCCCGGGGCTGCTGGCCACCGAGCCTGCTCCGCCTGACCTGGCGATCGTGCTCGGGGGCGATGGCACCGTGCTCGGCGCCGCCCGCCACCTCGCCCCCCACCGGGTGCCGATCCTCAGTTTCAACGTCGGTGGCCATCTGGGCTTTCTCACCCATGAGCCCCGCCAGTTGCGGCCGGAGAGCAGCGAACCTGGCGGCAGCCTCTGGGAACGGCTGCGGGCCGACCGCTTCGCCCTCGAGCAGCGGATGATGCTGCAGGCCCGCATCGGTCGGGCGGATGGGGTGAGTGAGGAGGGTGAGGAGCCCCACCGGGCCCTCAACGACTTCTATTTCCGGCCCTGCCATGACGAGATCTCCCCCACCTGCCTGCTGGAGATCGAGATCGATGGCGAAGTGGTGGATCAGGTGCGCGGGGATGGCTTGATCGTCGCCACTCCCACCGGCTCCACCGGCTATGCCCTGGCAGCGGGCGGCCCGATCCTCCACCCCGGCCTGGAGGGCATCGTGATCACACCGATCTGCCCGATCAGCATCTCCAGCCGCACGATCGTCGTGCCGCCCCGCGCCCGCGTCAGCGTCTGGCCGCTGGGGGAGTCGATCCGGCGGGTGCGCCTCTGGAAGGACGGCGCCCATGCCACGGTGCTGGATCCAGGCGACCGCTGCATCCTGGAGCGCTCCAGCGATCCGGCCCTGTTCGTGCTGCTGGAGCACAGCCCCTCCTATTACCGCACGATCAGCCGCAAGCTCCACTGGGCCAGCGATCTGGTGGCGGCCGAACCCTCCCGCAACTGAACCCCTCCCGCAACTGAACCCCATGGCCCTGGAGATCGAGCGTCGCTTCCTGGTGGCTGGCCAGGACTGGCTGCCCCTGGTGCGCTGGCGGGCCAGACTGCGCCAGGGCTACCTCGTCAGCGGCAGCGACGGACTCACCGTGCGGGTGCGGCTCAGTGAGGCCGAGGCCTGGCTCACCCTCAAGGCGTTGCCCCCCGGCGGCAGCGACGCCCTGACGCGGCTGGAGTTTGAGTATCGGATCCCCCTCGCTGACGGCGAGGCGCTGCTGGCACTCAGCGAGCGGCGGCTGGAGAAGTGCCGCCATGGCCTCGACCTGCCCGGTGGTGACTGGGTGGTGGATGTGTTTGAGGGGGCCAACGCGCCCCTGGTGGTGGCGGAGGTGGAGATCGGTGCCCCGGATCAACCCCTGGTGGTGCCCCCCTGGTGTGTGCGGGAGCTCAGCGGCCGGCACGAATGGAGCAATGCCGCCCTGGCGGCTCGGCCGCTGGCCACCCGGAGTGAGGCGGAGCGGCAGCTGTTGCTCGCGGGCCTGCCTCCGGCCGAGCCTGTCGGCTGAGGGGCGATCCTTCAGGGACGTGGCCGGGTTTCGCCGCTGCCGCTCCCCTCCAGCGAGCAGCAGTTGAAACCATCGCGGCAGATCTTGCCGTTGTCCATGGCCCAGTTCAACAGCGCCACCCGGTTTTTGGCACCGGTCTTGGTGAAGATGTTGCTGACGTGGTTATCGACGGTGCGCTTGCTGATCGTGAGTCGCTGGGCGATTTCCTGGTTGGTCAGGCCGATCGCCACCAGCTCGATGATCTCCAGTTCCCGCTCCGAAAGCTCACCGCGGGGGTGGCTCTCCAGGCGCTCAGACCCCGACAGACGCTCAGACATCGAGAAACCGTCCTCACGGTTTCACTGTAGGCAGAGTCCTGCTCCATGATGGCCCCACTCAAGGGGTGGATATGGGGCTGCGGGAGATCCTCGCCAGTGGACGCTTCGCGATCACCGCTGAGGTGACCCCACCCCGCGGTGCCGATGCCTCCCGCACCCTGGCCGCGGCCGCCGAGCTCGCACCGCTCGTGGATGCGGTGAACATCACCGATGGCAGCCGGGCGGTGATGCGCATGAGCAGCCTGGCGGTCTGTCGGCTGCTGTTGGATGTGGGCATTGAGCCGGTGCTGCAGATGACCTGCCGCGATCGCAACCTGATCGCCCTGCAGTCCGATCTGCTCGGCGCCCACGCCCTGGGCATCCGCAATGTGCTCTGCCTCACGGGTGATCCGGTACGGGCCGGGGATCAGCCGGGCGCCAGGCCCGTCAACGAGCTGGAGTCGGTGCGGCTGCTGCAGCTGGCGGATCGCTTCAACCGCGCTGAGGACCCGGTGAAGGGCGTTCTGCCCGATGGCGGCACCGACCTGTTCCTGGGCACCGCTGCCGATCCCCAGTCCCGCAGCTGGAGCGGCCAGGTGTCGCGGCTGAAGCGCAAGCAGGCGGCCGGCGCCCGCTTCGTGCAGACGCAGATGGTGATGGACCGTGAGGCCCTGCGCCGCTTCGTGGAGGAACTGGCCGCCCCGTTGGGGTTGCCGGTTCTGGCGGGGGTGTTTCTGCTCAAGTCGGCCAAGAACGCGCGCTTCATCAACCGCGTGGTGCCGGGCGCCAACATCCCCGAATCGCTCATCCAGCGGCTGGAAGGCTGTGCCGATCCGGCGGCCGAGGGCATTGCCATCGCGGCGGAGCAGGTGGCCACGTACCGCACCATCGCCCAGGGGGTGCACCTGATGGCGATCAAGGCGGAGGAGCGCATCCCGGCGATCCTGGTCCAGGCGGGCTTGGAACGGCAGCCGATACCGGTGTAGCCCTTCTGGGTGGCCGCCGAACCGAGCGGGAGGTGACCGGCGGGCGGCCGGTCATGATTGGCTCGGGCTCCTCGTCTGCTCCCCTCAGGAACGCCTCCAGCCAGCCTGCTTCAGGCGACGCCGCAGGTGGCGGCTGAAGCCGAAGGCTCCGCCGACGCCCAGGAGGGGGAGGGGTGCTGGCACGGTGGGCGGCTCGGGGGGGTTGGTTCTAAGGCGCAGGGACGTGCTGATGCCCACATTGGTCGCGAAGCCTTGCGTCCAGGCCACCTGAACGTTGCTGGTTGTCGTGTTGGGGTCGAAGTCGATTGGCCCAAAAGGTGTGCCCTGGGAAACAATGGGGCTGGCAATTCCTGAAAGGGTATTGGTGAAGGTGAACTTGGGTAAGCCGCCATTCGATGTGTCTGAATTGCCGGAAACGCTGAGTATGTTGTAACCGGGGGTGTTTGTGGTCACCGTGAAGCCGATGCTGCCATTCCCTGTCAGGTAGGCCGAGTCTGCCTGGAAGAAGCTGTTGGCAATTAGGTAATCGTAGTTCGGCAGCAGCGACACCGAGAAGATGTCCGCGTCATCCCCGGATCCAGGGGCACGGGTGAAGTTGCTGAAGGTGAGGGCCCCGAGCGAAAAGGCCGCGCAGGTGTTGGCGCTGATCGAGGCGTAGGTGCAAGTGGTGGCCTGGGCCTGGCCTGCGGCCAGAACGGCAGTGCCGGCCGTGATCGCGGCAGCGAGCCGGAGGAGGCGTGGCTGGAGGGCTGGCATCGTTACGGGAGGGTCTCCCTCGCAACGTAGCCATCGCTCCTGGAGTGGGCAGCCGTGGCTCCGTTTGTCAGAAAGTATTCGGATTTCGGGTGGGCCGGCCCCGCGGCGCCCGGTTCAGCTGGCGGCCTGGGTGAGGGTCAGATCACTGCCCAGCAACTCCGCCATCGCCTTCTGCTGGGGCGAGGGGGAGAGCACATCCTGGCGACGGGCGTCGGTGATCAGCCAGTCGAGGGCAGCTTCCTGCAAATCAAAATGGTCACCATTGCGGTCAACGCAATAACGTCCGTACACCAGCTTCTCCACCAGGCGCACGCCGGGGCCGATGCGCGAATAGTCAAAGATGATGGAGTTGTCAATGGTGGCACCGGCGCAGATGTGGCAGCTGGGCCCGATCATCGCCGGACCGATGATCGTGGCGCCGTCTTCGATCCGGCTCATGCCACCCACATAGATCGGTCCCTGAACAGTGATGCGGTCCCAGTTCGCGGCCACGTTCAGACCCGCATAGATCCCGGGCCGCACCTCCCGGCCCGGGATCTGCACCTGGCGCACATCGCCCTGCAACACGCTGCGGATCGCCTGCCAGTAGTCGGGCACCTTGCCGATGTCCACCCATTCGAACTCCATCGGCAGGGCGTAGAAGGGAGCGTCCGCCTCCACCAGCCGCGGGAACAGGTCGGCACCGATGTCGAAGGGTTCGCCGCTGGGGATGAAGTCGAGCACCTCCGGTTCGAAGATGTAGATGCCGGTGTTGATCATGTCGCTGGCGGCCTCCGCCACCGCAGGCTTCTCCTGGAAGGAGAGCACCCGGCCGTCCGGGTCGGTCACCACCACGCCGTAGCTGCTCACCTCCTCCCGCGGGACGCGCCGGGCGATCAGGCTGGCCATCGCGCCTTTCTGCTTGTGGCGCCGCACCGCTTCGGTGAGGTCAAGGTCGATCAGGGCGTCGCCGCAGAGCACCACAAAGGTGTCATCGAAGAACGGCTGAAAATCCTGAATGCGCTTCAGGCCGCCTGCGGAGCCCAGGGCATCACCGATCAGTTCTCCATCCTCAATCCGTCCCTCGAAGCTATAAGCGATCTGCACGCCGAAGCGCTGGCCATCACGAAAGTAGTTCTCGATCTCCTCCGCCAGGTGGGAGACATTGACCATGATCTCATCGAAGCCGTGCTCCTTGAGCAGCTCCAGCAGAAATTCCATCACCGGCTTCTGCAGGATCGGAATCATCGGCTTGGGAGTGGTGTGTGTGATCGGTCTCACACGGGTTCCCTTGCCAGCCGCCAGGATCATCGCCTTCATCGGCGTCCACGTCTGCACTTCAGTTGTTGCAGCCTACGCGGTTTGCTCAGGCCGCCAGCAGAGGGCGAGCCGCCCCGGCAGCTGACCCCAGCAGGGGAAGCTGGGCCGCCTCGCCCGTCTCCAGCAGCCGCCTGAGCCGTAACGGTCCGAACAGGCCGCCACTCTGCTCGAGTTCCAGCCGTCCCTGGGCGGAGAGGAACAGCAGCGCCCAGAACACCCCCACCCGGTCGCGGTCCAGCTCTTCCGCGGCCCCGCGCCGATCCACCTCCTCGGCCCAGGCCGACACCAGATGCTCGAAGTCGTTCCAGGCCATCGGGTCGCTCGCCTCCCAGTCCTTCAGGAATCGGCTGAGGGCGGCTGTGGTTTCCGGTAACTTCTCCCGGTGCGCCAGGGCCGCCACCTGGGCGATGGCGGCGCGGTCGCTGTAGCGCTTCGGGCGTTGGCGGCTCCGCCCCTGACCCTCCTGCTGCTCCAGCCGTTCGGCGATGTCCTCCAGCTGGCGGATCAGTTCCCCCAGGGTCACCGGCCGCTGCAGGGGCGGCGGGGCCACCGGCCGTCGCTGCAGATGGCGCTCCGGTCGTCGCGGCAGCGCCAGGGGGAAGCCTCCCTCCCCCCAGTCCAGGCCGTCATCGTCGGCCGCGAAAGCGTCCTCCAGCACCGGTTCGGGCGGGAAGGTGGCCGCCTCCAGCAGCTCCGCCTTCAGCCCCACCAGCACCGAGGCCGCCAGGAAGGCCTCGCTGGTCTGGGCGAGTTCGTGTTCGTAGCTGCCGCCCATACCGGGCAGTCCCTGGGATTCTACCAGGCGGGGCATGGGCAGGCGCTGCCGGAGCTGGTCGAGGAAGCCGTCGATCACGGCGATCACATCCACATCCCAGGGGTCGATCTCGCCCCGCTCGGCTGCATCCTGAAGGAGCCGGATGGCCAGCCTGGCGCCCGCTTCAGCCACGTGGAATCGTTCCGCTCCTCAATCCGGAAGGGGCTCCGGCGGCCCTCAAGGTACCGGTCGTCCCCCCGACCGGCCAGGGGGTCACTCCAGCGTCACCGAAACGGTGTCGGTGGCGACGGTGCCCGAGCTCTCGCCGGAGGCGGGCAACAGGCCGAGCTGGGCGTCGAGGCTGGCCCGGGTGCGCTGCAGATCATTTTCCAGATCGCGGATGCGCACCTGCTGGGCCTCCCGATCCTCCAGGCTCTGCAGACCCTCCACTTTCTTCACCACGCCGCTCCAGACGGCGTAGATCCAGGCCGCCGTGGCGCCGATGCCGCCCACCAGCAGCAGCAGGGCCGCCAGGGGCAGGCTGAGGCTGACCCCAGGCAGGAAACGCACGGTGGTGGGGGCGGTGTTCTCCAATGTGAACATCACCATCGCCAGACCGAAGCTGAAGATCAGCAGGAAGTTGAGCTGCCGCATCGTGCGCGCGGGCGGAGATCAGGAGAGTAGCTGTGGAGCCACCAGCATGGGCTGGCCCGCCAGCGCCGCCACCGGCCGGCGCATCACCGCCGCCGCCGGTGGATGGTTCACCTTTGCCAGTCCTGCGGTTTCCCGGCTCACCAAGGTCTCGATCGAGGCCCGGTAGGTGTCGGTCATCAGGCGCGGGTAGAGGCCGATGCCGATGATCGGCACCAGCAGGCAGGAGATCACGTAGATCTCCCGGGGTTCGGCGTCCACCAGGTGGGTGTGGGCCGCCAGCTCGGCATTCTCCTTGCCGAAGAAGATCTCCCGCAGCATCGAGAGCAGATAGATGGGGGTGAGGATCACGCCCACGGCAGCCAGCACGCTGATCACCACCCGGAAGCTGAGGGAATAGGCCTCACTGGTGGCGAAGCCCACGAACACCATCAGCTCCGAGACGAAACCGCTCATCCCCGGCAGGGCCAGCGAGGCCAGGGAGCAGACGGTCCAGAGGGCAAACATCTTGCGCATCTTCTGGCCCACGCCACCCATCTCATCGAGCTGCAGGGTATGGGTGCGGTCATAGGTGGCGCCCACCAGGAAGAAGAGGCTGGCGCCGATCAGGCCATGGCTCACCATCTGCAACATGGCGCCGCTGGTGGCCAGGTCGCTGAAGCTGCCGATGCCGATCAGCACGAAGCCCATGTGGCTGATCGAGCTGTAGGCGATCTTGCGCTTCAGGTTGCGCTGGGCGAAGGAGGTGAGCGCGGCGTAGATGATGTTCACCACCCCGAGCACCACCAGCAGCGGCGCAAAGCGGGCGTGGGCATCCGGCAGGAGCTGGACGTTGAAGCGCAGCAGGGCATAGCCGCCCATCTTCAGCAGGATGCCCGCCAGCAGCATGTGCACAGGAGCGGTGGCTTCGCCGTGGGCATCCGGCAGCCAGGTGTGCAGCGGCACGATCGGCAGCTTCACGCCGAAGGCGATCAGCAGGGCGGCGTAGCAGAGCACCTGGAAGCCCACCGGAAAGCCCCGTTCCGCCAGCACGGTGTATTCGAAGCTGGGGGGGGCGCCGCCGAAGAAGCCCATCGCCAGGCCCGCCAGCAGGATGAACAGGGAGCTGCCGGCCGTGTAGAGAATGAACTTGGTGGCAGCGTACTGGCGTTTCTTGCCGCCCCAGATGGCCAGCAGCAGGTAGACGGGGATCAGCTCCAGCTCCCAGGCCAGGAAGAAGAGCAGCATGTCCTGCACAGCGAAGACGGCGATCTGCCCGCCATTCATCGCCAGCAGCAGAAAATAGAAGAGGCGCGGCTTGAATGTCACCGGCCATGCCGCCAGGCAGGCCAGCGAGGTGATGAAGCTGGTAAGCAGGATCAGGGGCATCGAGAGGCCGTCCGCCCCGAGGGACCAGGCCAGGCCGAGATCCGGCAGCCACTGCACCCTCTCCGCCAGCTGCAGACCGGAGACCGAGGGGTCATAGCCGTTGAGGTAGGCCGCCACCGTGATCAGGAAGGTGGTGAGCGACACGCCGAGGGCGTACCAGCGCACCCCCCGTCCGTCACCCTGATCGGGGACGAAGGGGATCAGCAGGGAGGCGGCGATCGGTAGAAGGATCGCGGCGCTCAGCCAGGGAAAAGCCAAGGTGCAGACTGGGTCCGGGTACCCGGAGTGTAGAAATCACGGCAGCGGGTTCCGCGTCCCGATGGCGGTTGTCACACAACCGGGCTCAGCCCGGCGTGCCCAGCACCCCGAACAGAGCCACCAGGGCGATCACGCCGCCGAACACGATCAGGGCATAGAACTGGGCCCGTCCGGTTTCGAAGTACTTCAGGCCTTCGCCGCTGCCGAGGGTGAGCAGACCGGTGAGGTTGACCACCCCATCCACCACCTTCGAATCCACATCCAGCACCTGGCGGGCCAGACGGCGGCTGCCCTTCACGAACAGCCGCTCGTTGATCGCGTCGAGATACCACTTGTTGGCCAGGAAGGCATTGATCGTCGGCAGGCGAGCCGCCACCGACTGGCCCAGGTCGAGCCGGCGCAGGGCATAGGCGAGCACCGCCAGGCTGATGCCGGCCACCGAGATCGCCACCGAGGCCCCGGCCAGGGGCAGGAACTCAGACCAGGAGAAATGCTCCGCCATCTCGGCGGCTTCGTGGGGGTCGAGCAGGGCGGCGAAGCGGCTGTTCCAGGGGGTGCCCAGCAGGCCGATCAGCACCGAGGGCACCGCCAGCACCACCAGGGGTGAAGCCATCTGCCAGCCGGATTCATGGGGATGGGAGGCATGGGCATGGTCGTCGTGGCCGGCCTCCTCGCCACCTTCGCGGCCCGCGGCCGCCAGCAGCTCGGCCCGCATCGCCAGGTCGCCACCGCGGAACTCGCCCTCGAAGGTGAGGAAGTAGAGCCGGAACATGTAGAAGGCCGTCATGCCCGCCGTGACGAAACCCATGCCCCACAGGAAGGGGTAGCTGGCGAAGGCCTGGCCGAGGATCTCATCCTTGCTCCAGAAGCCGGCCAGGGGGGGGATGCCGGCGATCGCCACACAGCCGATCAGGAAGGTGCTGGAGGTGACGGGCATCCAGCGGCGCAGGCCGCCCATCAGACGCATGTCCTGGGCCAGGGCCGGCTCGTGGCCCACCACCTCCTCCATGGCGTGGATCACCGAGCCCGAGCCCAGGAAGAGCATCGCCTTGAAGAAGGCGTGGGTCACCAGGTGGAACATCCCCGCCACCGGCGCCCCGCAGCCCATTGCCAGCATCATGTAGCCCAGCTGGGACACCGTGCTGTAGGCCAGGCCTTTCTTGAGGTCCTGCTGGGTGAGGGCGATCGAGGCGCCCAGGAAGAGCGTGATCGTGCCGATCACGGCGATCACCAGCTGCACCACCGGGAAGGGTTCGTACACCGGCTGCAGCCGGGCCACCAGGAACACCCCGGCGGCCACCATGGTGGCGGCGTGGATCAGGGCGGAGATCGGCGTGGGGCCCTCCATCGCATCCGGCAGCCACACATGCAGGGGGAACTGGGCCGACTTGGCCATCGGGCCCATGAACACCAGCAGGCAGAGAAGAACGGCCACGCCACTGGGCAGGCCGCCGCCGGCCACGGCCTCCTGGAGCCGGACTCCGATCTCCTCGAAGCCGAAGCTGCCGGTGGCCCAGAAGAGGCCAAGGATGCCGAGCAGCAGGCCGAAGTCGCCGACGCGGTTGACCACAAAGGCCTTCTGGGCGGCATTGGCGGCCCCATCGCGGTCGTACCAGAAGCCCACGAGCAGGTAGGAGCACATGCCCACCAGCTCCCAGAACACGTAGATCTCCAGCAGGTTGGGGCTGATCACCAGGCCCAGCATCGAGCTGCTGAACAGGGCCAGGTAGGTGAAGAAGCGCACATAGCCCTTGTCATGGGCCATGTAGCCATCGGAATACACCATCACCAGCACGGCGATCGTGGTGACCAGGGAGAGCATCACGGCGCCCAGGGCATCCACCCGGAAACCCATCTGCAGGTTGAAGCTGCCGGCGCTGGCCCAGTCGAAAAGAACCTCGCGCGGCCCCGCCCCGGCCAGCTGCTCCGCCAGCACGGCGAAGCTCAGCACCGCCGCCGCGCCCACGCAGCTGATCAGCAGCAGGGCGACGGGTTTGCGCAGTCGATTGACCGTGCGGTTGAACGAAATCAGGCCAAGGCCCGAGAGGCAAGCTCCCGCCAGGGGCAGAACCGGAATCAGCCAGGCGAGTTCGGCAGCGGAGGGCATCCTGCGGGCTCAAGGCGCCACGAGTGTAGGCAGCCTGGCCTCGCCTTTTAGCTCAGCCAGTGGGCGAGGGCGGTGCGGGAGAAGGCGGTGGCCCCCAGGCCGATGAAGCGGTGCGCCCACCAGAAGAGGCCGACGGCGATGGCGATCCCCAGCTGGGCCGGCCGCAGGAACTCGCTCCACACCAGGGTCTGGCGGCCATCCAGCACGGCCCGGAAGGGGATCACGGAGGTGCTGGCCCTGAGCTCCTCGAAGGCGGCGCCGAAGCGGTTGCGCAGGCGCCGGTCGCCGTTCCAGATCGCAAACAGATGGTGGCCGATCAGCCCCAGGCAGGTGACCACCATGAAGCTGCTGCCGATCCAGAGCAGGTGGGTGGCACACCAGAGCACCTGGCCCACGGCCTGGGGATGGCGGCTGATCCGGATGATGCCTGTGGCGTACAGCCGCACCTGCGGCCGCAGCACGGCCGGGATCTCCAGCAGGTTGTAGGTGGCCGGGTAGAGGAACAGGAAGCTGATCGCCGTGCCGATCCACACCAGTGGCACGATCCAGGGCTGGTCCTGCAGGTTCCAGAGGCGCACGCCGTCGTAGCGGTGGGCCAGGAAGTAGGCGATCACCAGCACCGCCGCCGGGATGCTCACGGCCGCGAACAGCAGGCGCCAGGCCCGGGCGCCGATCCGCTCCTCCCCCCACACCCGCAGCGAGGCCCCGCCGCTGTGCAGCACCGCGAAAACGACCAGCAGAGCCAGCATCACCAGGCTGCTGTGGGAGGAGGAACTGGGGATCGGCAAGGGGGCCGCAGGCTCGGGATGTGACAGAGGCAGTCTGCCCAACGGTTCAGACCCCTAGAGTTCCGGCCGACGTGACAGTCCGGCCGGCGGCCCCAGCACCGGCACCCGCCTTCTCACCCCGGAACTCCATGGCGGATCTGCCCTTCACCCTCGATCAACTGCGCATCCTGCGGGCCATCGCCAGCGAGGGCAGCTTCAAGAAAGCCGCCGACAGCCTCTACGTCACCCAGCCGGCCGTCAGCCTGCAGATCCAGAACCTCGAGAAGCAGCTCGACGTCTCCCTGTTCGATCGCGGTGGCCGCAAGGCCCAGCTCACCGAGGCCGGCCACCTGCTGCTCAGCTACTGCGATCGCATCCTCAGCCAGTGTCAGGAGGCCTGCCGCGCCCTTGATGACCTCCACAACCTCAAAGGGGGATCCCTGGTGGTGGGGGCCAGCCAGACCACGGGCACCTATCTGATGCCGCGGATGATCGGCCTGTTCCGGCAGAAGTACCCCGATGTGGCGGTGCAGCTGCAGGTGCACAGCACCCGGCGCACCGGCTGGAGTGTGGCCAATGGCCAGGTGGATCTGGCGATCATCGGCGGCGAGCTGCCCGGCGATCTGAATGACCTGCTCCAGGTGGTGCCCTACGCCAGCGATGAGCTCGCCCTGGTGCTGCCTCCCAAGCATCCCCTGGCCCGGCTGCCGGAACTCACCAAGGAAGACCTTTATCGGCTGGGATTCGTCTGCCTCGACGCCCAGTCCACCACCCGCAAGATGGTGGACCAGCTGCTGAGCCGCTCCAAGCTGGAGGTGCAGCGCCTGAAGGTGGAAATGGAGCTCAACTCCTTCGAGGCGATCAAGAACGCCGTGCAATCCGGGTTGGGGGCGGCCTTCCTGCCGGTGGTGTCGATCGAGCGGGAACTGGCCGCCGGCACGCTGCACCGCCCCCAGGTGGCCGATCTGCTGGTGCGCCGCCAGTTGAAGCTGATCACCCACCCCGCCCGCTACTGCTCCCGGGCGGCGGAGGCGTTCCGGCGCGAGGTGCTTCCCGTCTTCGCCAGCCCCGACAGCCCGCTGCGCCAGGCCCAGGGCCAGCCAGCCGTAGCGGCCGCGGGCTGAGGGCAGCGCTCAGAACTGGCCGGCTTCCGGGGTGACGCCCGTGGTGTCATCGGCGGTGCCGCGGGTGACGAACTGGTTCTCGCGGATGTCGGTCTGGTAGACGCAGCGCACGATCGGTTTGTCGCGAACCGAGCCGATGTAGGCGAAGGTGTTCATGCGTTGCTTGCATTCGCGCATCTGCTCGGCGGTGATCGCCCCTTCCTTCTGCAGCACGCTCCAGTTCTCACGCCGGATCACACAGCCTGGGCGCAGGGCGGGCTGCGTCACAAAGCTGGCGCTGGGGTTCATGGTCGTGTAGATCTCGATGTCGGTCACAAAGGCGCTGGCGCCCCACTGACGGCAGAATTCGGGATCGGCCACCGCCATGTCCAGCTGCTGACTGCTGGCGATGTTGCCCTGGTCGCCCCGGGTGGTGCTGGTGACGGCGCTGCCGATGCCGATACCCACCACCAGCACCCCGGCCAGAACCGCCAGGGTGGCCGTATTGAGGCTCAGGCCGCCCGGGCCCTGACCGCCACCACCGGAGCCGCCGGCCGGGCCGGGGGGGCGGCCGCCGCCGCCGCCGAAGCGGGAGGGACGGGCCTCGCGGGGATCGTCCCAGCCCTCCGTGCGGTTGCGGAAGTCGCGGGGATCGGGGCGACGGCGATCGTCCCGGGGGGTGGAGCGGCCCGCGGGGCTGTCCCAGCGGTCCGGGCGCGATCGACTCACAGGGTTTCGGGGGTGCGGGGCAGGCCCATGGAGTAGTTGAGCACCCGACAGTCCGGGTTGTAACGGATCTCGCCAGCCTGGAGCAGGGTCCGGATCACCCCCTCCAGCTCCGAACCGATGCGGCGCAAGGTGTAGTCGTTGAGGTCGGCGCCGGCGTGGGCGGCCACCTGCTCGCGGAAGCTGGCGCGGAGTTTTTCCAGGGCCGCTTCGTCCCAGAGGAACTCGTTGTCCGGATCGATGTCGAGGGTGAGCTGGCTGGCGTCCGGCACCAGGTCGCCGTCCTCGACGCGGGCGGTGAACAGGCGGATGTGCCGGGTGGTGGACTTGAGCAGGGAGTCGGCCATGGCTGGGACGGACCCGCGGTGGACGTGGCGTTGACTCTAGGGAGATCAGGGCCGGCCAGCCGGGCGCTGCTGCCGGCCAGCCAGCCGGTGCCGAGGGCCCGATAAGGTTGCAGCCTGTCTCTTTGGCCTTGGATGCGCGTTGCCATCGTCGGTGCCGGTCTCGCCGGCCTCGCCTGCGCCAAGTATCTGGTGGATGCCGGCCACACCCCGCTGGTGCTCGAGGCCCGCGACGTGCTCGGCGGCAAGGTGGCGGCCTGGCAGGACGAGGAGGGCGACTGGTACGAAACCGGCCTGCACATCTTCTTCGGCGCCTATCGCAACATGCGCCAGCTGTTTGCGGAGCTGGGCATCGAAGAGCGATTGCAGTGGAAATCCCACGCGATGATCTTCAACCAGAAGCAGACACCCGGCACCTACAGCCGCTTCGATTTTCCAGACATACCAGCACCTTTCAATGGTGTGGCCGCGATCCTGGGCAACAACGACATGCTCAGCTGGCCCGAGAAGATCTCCTTCGGTCTCGGCCTGGTGCCGGCGATGTTGCGCGGCCAGAGCTATGTGGAAGACTGTGATCGCTATTCCTGGACTGAATGGCTGCGCCTGCACAACATCCCGGAACGGGTGAACGATGAGGTGTTCATCGCCATGAGCAAGGCGCTGAACTTCATTGATCCTGATGAAATCTCCAGCACCGTTGTGCTCACTGCCCTCAATCGCTTCCTGCAGGAGAGTGACGGCTCGCGCATGGCCTTCCTGGACGGCAATCCTCCCCAGCGCCTGTGCCAGCCGATCGTGGACTACATCAGCGCCCGCGGCGGTGAAGTGCAGCTCAACGCGCCCCTGCGGGAGATCCGCACCAACCCCGACGGCAGCGTCGCCGCCCTGCGCATCGGCGGCATCCGCGGCCAGGAGGGCCGGGAGGTGGTGGCGGATGCCTATGTGAGCGCCATGCCGGTCGACCCGCTCAAGCTGTTGTTGCCGGAGGCCTGGCGCCAACTTCCCTATTTCCAGAAGCTCGACGGCCTCAATGGAGTTCCGGTGATCAACATCCACCTCTGGTTTGACCGCAAGCTCACCGATATCGACCACCTGCTGTTCAGCCGCAGCGATCTGCTCAGCGTCTACGCCGACATGAGCAACACCTGCCGCGAATACGCCGATGCCGATCGCTCGATGCTGGAGCTGGTCTTCGCGCCGGCGAAGGACTGGATCGGTCGCCCGGATGAGGAGATTGTGGCGGCCACGATGGGGGAGCTCAAACGCCTCTTCCCCCAGCATTTCGAAGCTCCCGAGCCGGCGCGGCTGCGCAAGTCGATCGTTGTGAAAACGCCGCTCTCGGTCTACAAGACCGTGCCGGGTTGCCAACAGTTGCGCCCCGACCAGGTCTCGCCGATCGCCAATTTCTTCCTGGCGGGCGACTACACCATGCAGCGCTACCTGGCGTCCATGGAGGGGGCGGTGCTCAGCGGCAAGCTCTGCGCCCAGGCCATCGCCCGCTCGCCGCTGGCCGCCGCGGCGCCAGCGGTGGCCCTCGCCGTCTGACGCCCGTGCGCACCGCGGCCCCCGCCACCAGTACCGGTCTGCCGAGCCTCGAGCAGGCCTACGAAGATTGCCGGCGTGAAACCGCCACCTGGGCGAAGACCTTCTACCTGGGCACGTTGTTGATGCCACCCGCCAAGCGGCGGGCGATCTGGGCCATCTACGTGTGGTGTCGCCGCACCGACGAGCTGATGGACAGTGCCGAGGCCCAGGGTCGACCCATCCTCGAACTGGCCAACCGCCTCGACAGCTGGGAGCGGCGCACCCGCGACCTGTTCGCCGGCACCATCCGCGATGGACTCGATCTGGCGATGCGGCACACGCTCGATCACTATCCCCAGCCGATCCAGCCGTATCTGGACATGATCGAGGGGATGCGCATGGACCTGTCCACCCACCGCTACCTCAGCTTCCGGGAGCTGGAGCTCTACTGCTATCGCGTCGCCG
>JBIKTO010000171.1:0-5918 GCA_044348065.1 Cyanobium sp. | reverse complement strand
GTGCCTTGTCCGGGTTGCTTTTGCTGTCTTTTCGTAGCAGGCCATCCCTGATTTCTTGGTGCTGAAGCTGAAGGTATTTCGGGTTGGCGTTGATCGGCTCAAGAAGCTGGCAGGAGTGAATTTTCTCCTCTGCTTTGGTGATGAGCTTTCAGGCTTTGTCCTGTAACCTCCAGACTTCTTGTTGTTGTTACCGGAGGATGTGGTGTGTGGTGGCCAAAGCTCTCAAGCCCAGTGAAGACTCTGGCCTGATTTACCTGGTTTTTCGAGCCCTGACCAGGACTCACCGACAAGGTCGTTGTGACGAGCTGATGGCCCAGGGGTTTCTGGCGATGATCGCTTGCGTACAGACTTCGGCTTCCCCCCGTGGCTCGGGAGGGTTAACCCCACTCTCCTGGCCTCCGGTCGCCCGTAGGGTCGCGCTGCTCTTCGGGCAGGCCGATGTCCTCCCCCGCCGCTGATCGCATTCGCCCGCGGGGCCCGCATGAGGGTCGGCTGGCGGTGGCCGTGGAGGCCGGCACCCGCCAGATGGTGCTGGCTGGAGCCGTGCTGGCGCGCTCCGCCCTGCGAGGGGTGGGGACAGGCCTTCAGGCGCTGCGGCACGACGCCGCCACCGGTCCGAAGCGGCAGGCCGCCCGGCGTAGCCAGCTGCAGGCCGAACTGGAGGAGGCCCGTCGGCTGGGACGCTGGCACACCGCCGAGGATGAGGCGCTGGTTCAGGAGCACGAGTCCCGGCTGGCGGCCGAGCAGCGCGCCCGGGTGCTGCAGACGGCCGGGCGACGGGGAACGGTGGGGCTGCTGGTGCTGGCCTGGTTTGTGCCGCTGCTCTGGCCGGTGGCGATCGTCGGCTCGTTCGCGGCCTTTCCGCGCACCAGTCGGCGGCTGCTGGTGGCGCTGCTCGGCCTGGGCGCCGCTTCGCTGCTGGCGCTTGCCCTGGTGGTGGCGCACTGGCTGCGCGGGGATCAGCCGCCCACGCCCCCCCTGCCCTCCAGCGAGTTGCGCCAGGAGGCCAGCGGTGACCTGGGGCGCACCGTTGCCGAGCGCTTGGTGCGCGAGGCCGATTACTGGGATCCCGTGAGCCCCGCCGACGAAGGGTCCGGCCTGTTGCGCAAAGCTGTGTTCCGCCAATGGGGTGGCCAGCCGGTGATGGTGATCCCCCGGGCCTCCTGGCAGGCCCTCACGGCCCCGGAACGGCGGGCCCTGGCGGAGCACGTGCGCTTCGAGCGGGGGGTGGAGGCGATCCATGTGGGCCGGGTCGGGCCCTCCTCCCGCTTCCAGGGCAACGGCATCACGGTGGAGGAGCGGGTCTGGCCCTGAGGGCGCCGGCTCCCCTCAGGAGATCAGCTGGCGGTAGGCGGCGTCGATGCGGCGGAAGGCGTCCACCTCACCGCCCGCATCGGGGTGGTGGCGTTTCACCAGGCGTCGGTGGGCGGCCTTCACCTCCCGCAGGCTGGCGCCAGGCTGGAGCCCCAGGATCCGCAGAGCCTCGGCGCGCGGGTCCGTGCCCCAGGCGGGTCTGGACGGGTGGGTCTGGCGTTCGCGGCTGTGCTGTTCGCGCTCCTGGCGGGCTTCCAGGTCCTGCAGGTCGGCCAGCAGGTCGTCGACCACGCGGCGGGGGTCGGCGCTCAGCCATTCCGGTGCCCGCACGCCGTAGCGGGCGAAGGCGGCCCGCAGCACGTGCTTGCCCTTGCCGGTGTGGCCGCGCAGGGCCCGGCGCAGGTCGGCTCCGAGGCCGGGGCAGCGGCGGTCGAGCTCCTCCTCCAGCTCACCCCGGGCCTCAGCACCGCGTTGGGCGGCGAGCAGGGCCTTGAGGGAGTCCACCCGCAGGCGGCTCCAGCCGTGTTGGCGGGCCAGCAGCTCCAGCCATTCGCGCACCTGCTCGGCGGTGATGCCCGGCGCCATGCCGGTGGTCACCCGCGGGCCGGCGCCGGTCACCCCATCGAGGCGGCCGCGGGCCCGCAGGCGGCGCAGTTCCTCCCGCAGGGCCGCCACCTCCTGGCGCAGGGCCTGGTTCTCCAGCAGCAGGGCATCCAGGTTGCGGGTGACCCGCTCCGGCTCCATCGCAGCGACCCGCCGGCCCTCAGCCCAGCAGCCAGCGCAGCATCAGCGCCAGCTGGCCCACGATGCCCTGCCCCGTCAGCCATTCCCCCAGCAGCGCCGCCAGGAAGCCGAGCATCGCCACCCGGCCGTTGAGGCGCTCCACCCCCTGCAACGCCGGCACATTCCAGGGGCGGGCGGTGGTGAGGCCCTCGCCGAAGCGCTCGCTGGGTTCGTACTGAAAGGCCGGCTTGTCACCCATGGCGGCGGAGGTTGAGGCAATGGGCGGCAGGCTAGATCTGCCCTCACGCTTCCGGCGCCCGCTGATGCCTGTCTCCCCGTCGTCCCCTGCTGAGGCCATCGCCCTGGGGCCTGATGACTGGCGGCGCATCCGCGAGGCCCTGCTCTATCTCGGCCGCGATCTGCACCATCGCTCCTTCGCCGTGCCCGCCGATCGCCGTGAGCTGCTCTGGCAGGAGATGGATCGCTGCCTGGCCCTGGCGGAGCGGATCGGCGCCAGCCTGGAGGCGGCTGATGCCCTGGCGGCGCCACCGGTTCCGCTTCAGAGCCCAGGTGCGTGAGCACGTCGCCGCCCACCAGGATCACAACATCGGGTAGGCCCAGGGCGGCGGGCGAGGGGGCGCAGGCCCTCAGCGTCGCCAGCGTGGACTCAGAAGAATTGATCGAAATTATCGAAATCAACGGCGCGGAAATTGCCCTCCTGCACCTGCCGCATCAGCTGCGTCAGCTGCCGCCAGAGGGCACCGGCCGTGGCCAGCGATAACACGAAGGCCACCAGCAGGGCCGCGCCACCGGCGAAGCCGAACACCTGCAGGCAGCTGCCGATGAACAGGGTGACGCCGATCACCAGCCCCGCCCAGGGCAGGAGCGTTTCGCGGCTGGCCAGGGGCAGCAGGGCCAGCCGATCCTGCTTCCAGCCATCCAGCCGGTTCTGCACGAGCCGGGAGAAGGTGAGGCCGCAGAGGATGGCGATCACCAGCCCCGCGGCGGCCACCAGGTAGGGGGGGTTCTGGATCTGGGCGTACTCCAGCAGCAGCTCCGCGCCGTCGAGATCGCCGAACAGGCCGCTGGCCTGATCGAGGGCGGCCTCCTGCAGATCAATCGGGGGGGCGGGCACGCGTGGTTTTCCAGGTGTCCAGACCTTAACCGCCGCGGGCGGCGAGCGATCAGGCCGCCAGCGGGTTCAGGCGGGCCAGCACGCCGCCGGCCAGGCGGCGTGGCGAAAAGGTGCGCCGCACCAGACCCAGCAGCGCCTGCAGATCCTCGGTGTTGAGCCGGTCGTCGCTCACCAGCGAGAGCAGCAGCCGCTGGCGCAGGCTCCGGCCTTCGGCGCCGAAGAGCAGCCGCAGGCCATCGCGGGCCACCGGCAGCAGGTCGCTGCTCTCACCTTCGCCCTCCACCACCGCCAGCAGGCTCTCGAGCCGTTCCACCCGCAGGCGCCCGGAGCGGTCGAAGATCACCTCCAGCAGCTTCTCGCGCATCTCGACGGTGTCGCCGGCGAGCAGGCGGCGGGCGACATAGGGATAGGCGACGCGGATGATCCGGAAATCGGGATCGAGGCGCATCGCCAACCCCTCCTGGCTCACCACCGCCCGGATGATCAGGGCGAAGCGGGCGGGCACGCGGAAGGGGTAGTCGAACATCAGCTCCGAGAAGCGATCGGTGATCGCCTTGAAGTTGAAATTGCCCACGTTTTCCCCCAGGGCGCCGCCGAGCACCTCCTCCAGCGCCGGCACGATCGGCCGCAGGTCGGCATTGGGGTTGAGGAAGCCCAGTCGCTGGAAGTCCCTGGCGAGGGCGTCGAAGTCGCGGTTGATCAGGTGCACCACCGCGCCCGTCAGGGTGATGCGGTCAAAGTCGCTGATCGAATCCATCATGCCGAAATCCACGTAGGCCACATGGCCCAGGCCGCGGCTCTGGCCGGCGAGGGCAAAGAGATTGCCCGGATGGGGATCGGCGTGGAAATAACCGAATTCCAGCAGTTGCTGCAGGCCCGCGATCACGCCGGTGCGGATCAGCGCCGCCGGGTCGAGGTGGTGGGCGAGCAGTTCACGGCGATGCTGCAGCTTGATGCCATTGATCCACTGGGTGGTGAGCACGCGGCGGCTGGAGAGGCTCCGCTCCACCTGCGGCACCGTCACCTCCGGCTGGTCCTCGAACAGGCCGGCGAAGCGCTCGGCGTTGGCCGCCTCCTTGCGGTAGTCGATCTCGTCGAACAGGGTGGCGCCGAATTCGTCGATGATCTCCCCCAGCCCGAACCCGAGGTTGAGGGGCAGGAACGGGGCCGCCAGCAGGCCCAGGCTGCGGATGATCACCAGATCGCGGCGCAGCAGAAAGGGCAGCTCCGGCCGCTGCACCTTCACCGCCACCCAGCGCCCATCGGCCAGCCGGGCCCGGTACACCTGCCCCAGGGAAGCGGCGGCGACCGGATGGCTGGGGAATTCGGCGAACAGGAGCGCGGCCGGCGCCCCCAGCTCCTCCTCGATCAGGGCCAGGGCGCGCTCGTGGGGAAAGGGGGGCAGGTCGTCCTGGAGACGGGTGAGCTCATCGAGCCAGTCGCGCCGCACCAGGTCGGGGCGGGTGGAGAGGGCCTGGCCCACCTTGATGAAGCAGGGCCCCAGGTCGCTCAGGGTGTTGAGGATGCGGCGGGCGAGGCGCTGCTGCACGCCGGGGTCGCGGCTATTCGACTGGGTGGCCAGGGTGAGCGCGAGCCAGCCGATCTGCCAGATCACCACCACCAGGCGGCTCACCCAGATCCAGGGGCGCATCAGCAGCCAGCGGAGGTCGGCGGCGGGGTCGTAGCGGAGCTCCGCCTCGCTGGGGGGAGCGGCGCTGGTGGAGGTGGTCAGGACGCAGCAAAGCGGCTGGCCAGACTCTAGAAATTGCGCGGCACCTCCATGGCCGATTCCTGGCGGCCCCTGCGGTCGGTGCTCAGCGCCCGGCCCCCCGCCCTGCCCCTGCACCTGCCTGCCCATGGCCGGGGCCGGGGGCTGGCGCCAGGGCTGGCGGCGCTGCTGCGCCGCGCCCCCGCCAGCTGGGACCTGCCGGAGCTGCCGGAGCTGGGGGGACCGCTGGAGGCGGAGGGGGCGGTGGCGGAGGCCCAGCGGGGGGCCGCCT
This sequence comes from Cyanobium sp., assembly GCA_044348065.1. Lineage (GTDB taxonomy): Bacteria > Cyanobacteriota > Cyanobacteriia > PCC-6307 > Cyanobiaceae > Cyanobium. Next base: position 746 of record JBIKTO010000171.1, on the reverse strand, counting down.
CCCTGTTCGGCGCCGAGCACTGCCGGTTTGGCGTCAATGGGGCCTCCGGCCTGCTGCAGGCCGCCCTGCTGGCCCTCGCCCCGCCGGGATCATCGGTGCTGCTGCCCCGCAACCTGCACCGCTCGCTGCTGCACGCCTGCGCGCTCGGCAACCTGCGGCCCCTGCTGTTCGATCTCCCCTTCGACCCCCTGAGCGGCCTCTGGCTGCCGCCCTCGCCGGCCCACCTGGCGCGGGTGCTGGAGGTGGCGATGGCGGGTCCGCAGCCCCCTGTGGCGGCGGTGCTGGTGGATCCCACCTATCAGGGCCTGGCGGCCGATCTGCCGGCCCTGGTGCGGGCGCTGCACGCCGCCGGCCTGCCCGTGCTGGTGGACCAGGCCCACGGCGACGGCGCCGCGGTGGCGGCCGGGGCGGACCTCACGGTGCTGTCGCTGCAGAAGAGCGGCGCCGGTCTGGCCCAGAGCGCCCTGCTGTTGGCCCAGGGGGATCGGCATGACCCCCGCGATCTGGAACGCAGCCTGTTGTGGCTGCAGACCTCCAGCCCCAGCGCCCTGCTGCTGGCCTCCAGTGCGGCCTCCGTGGCGGAGGCCTTCAGCGCCGCGGGCCAGGCGCGGCGGCGCCGGGCGGCGGACCGCGCCCGGGAGCTGCGCCGCCGCCTGGCGGCGGCAGGCCTGGAGCCGCTGGTCAACGCCGATCCCCTGCGGCTGGTGCTCGCCACCGCTCCCCTGGGCTTCACGGGCCTGGCCGCC
>JBIKTO010000170.1:0-5935 GCA_044348065.1 Cyanobium sp. | reverse complement strand
CGATGGCAGTGGCATCGGCCTGTTCGTGGTGCGCACCACCGTCGACAACCATGGCGGGGTGCTGCAGTTCGGCACCTCCCCCCTGGGGGGCGCCGAGGTTCGGCTGGCCTTTCCCCCCCTGCAGACACCGTGAGCGCCCAGCCGTCCGCCCCCGGCCTCGAGATCCGGGCGTTTCTGGCGGCGGGCGGGCCGATCCTCGATGTGCGCAGCCCCGGGGAATTCGCCCGAGGCCACATCCCCGGGGCCGAAAATCTGCCCCTGTTCAGCGACGAGGAACGGGCGGAGATCGGCACCCTCTACCGCCAGGCGGGACGGCAGGCGGCGGTGCGCCATGGCCTGGAGCGGCTCGGTCCGCGCCTGGCCACCCTGGCCGATGCACTGCTGCGGGCAGCGGCCACCGCCGAGGGTTCCCCATTGCGCCTGCACTGCTGGCGGGGGGGGATGCGCTCGCTCAGCGTGGCCGCGCTGGCGGGCAACCTCGACCTGCCGGTGCGCGTGCTGGCGGGGGGCTACAAGGCCTGGCGGCAGTGGGTGCTGCTCCAGTTTGAGCGCCCCTGGCCCCTGCGCCTGCTGGGCGGTCGCACCGGCAGCGCCAAGACGGAACTGCTGCTCGCCCTGCGCCAGCGGGGCGTGGCGGTGGTTGACCTGGAGGGCCGCGCCCACCATCGGGGCAGCAGCTTCGGGGCCCTCGGTCTTCCCCCCCAGCCGAGCACCGAGCACTACGAAAACCTCCTGGCGACCGATCTGGTCGGCCTGGAGGGGGCGGCGGAGATCTGGCTGGAGGCTGAGAGCGTGCAGGTGGGGCGCTGCCGCATCCCCGCGGGTCTGTGGCGGCAGATGCGGGCGGCGCCGCTCCTGGAGGTGCGACGCCCCCTGGAGGCCCGCATCGCCCATCTGGTGACCCTTTATGGCGTGCAGGATCCGGAGGGCCTGGCGGAGGCCACCCAGCGCATCGCCCGACGCCTCGGCCCCCAGCGCACCGCCGAGGCCCTGGCGGCGATCGCCGCCGGCGACCGGGCCGCGGCCTGCCGGCCGATGCTCGACTACTACGACCGCTGCTACGACCACGAACTGAGCCGCCACCCCCAGGTGGCGGCGGTGGAGCTGGGGGATCTCGATCCCGCGGCCGCCGCCGCCCTGCTGCTGGAGCGCGGCCTGGTGGGGCCACCCCCTCCACCCTGATCCGCCAAATGGCGAGCCGTCAGGCGCGGCGCTCCACCTGGCCGATCAGGGCCGCCTGGGCGAAGCCCGCCGCCCTGACGGCCGCCAGGGCCCCCGCCGCCTGGGCCACCGGCAGGGCGGCGAGCAGGGGGCCGCAGGTCTGGGGGTCGATCAGCAGATCCCGCCGCCAGGCCCGCTCCGCCGCTTCACCACCAGGTTCCCGCAGCCGCACCGGCCCCTCCAGCAGGGCGTAGGCGGCGGCGTTGGCGGGGGCCAGGCTGCTGGCATAGCCCTGGCGCAGCAGCTCCGCCACCCCCTCCAGGGCCGGCAGGGCGGCGCTGTCGAGCACCACGGTGGTGTCAGCCGCCGAACCCTCCAGCATCTCCCCCAGGTGCCCCAGCAACCCGAAACCGGTGATGTCCGTGCAGGTGCGACAGCCGTGGGCCATCAGAATCTCCACCAGCGGCGCCTGGCTGCCCTCCAGGGTGATCAGCGCCGCGTCGATCCAATCCGGCCGGGCGGCGCCGGCCATGGCGGCGGCGAAGAGCACGCCGCTGCCGAGCGGACGGCTGAGCAGCAGCGCCTCGCCGGGCCGCAGCGGACCCTTGGGCCAGAATCGGTCCGCCCCCACCTGGCCGTTCACCGTGAGGGCCAGGCTGAGGCCGGCGCCATCGCGGGCCTCCAGGCTGTGCCCCCCCAGCAGGGCCGCGCCGAGCGGATCGAGCACCGAGCGCACGCCCGCCAGGGTCTGCAGCAGCAGCTCCTCCTGCAGCGCCGCGCCGGCCGCCGGCAGGGTCACCAGCGCCTGGGCGCTCGCCACGGTGGCGCCGCAGGCCCACAGGTCGCTGCAGGCGTGCAGGGTGGTGAGCCGGGCGTTGAGCCAGGGGTCCGCCAGCAGGGCCGGAAAACCGTCGACGCTCTGAAGCCACAGGCCACCGGTCCCGTCCCGCCCCAGCACGGCCGCGTCCTCACAGACCGGCGGGCGGCCGCCGGGGGCCAGCCGCGCCAGGGCGCCGCGCAGGGGCGCGGCGGCCAGCTTGGCGGCACAGCCCCGACAGGCGGTCGGGACCACCGGCGGGGCGGCGAGACGTCGCAGGAAGGCCTGATCCAGGTGCTCCTTCCAGCGCCAGAGCCAGCGGCTCGGACCCAGGCTGAGCGGCCCCCAGCTGGCCAGGGCGCGCGGCCCCCCGCCGCAGGCCCCCCCATCCCCGAGCAATTGCAGGGCCAGGGGCTGGGGCCGCCAGCGCCGCAACGGCTCGCCCGCCAGGTGGCGCCGCAGGTTGGCCGCCAGCACCGGCGCGGCCCGCACCGCCCAGACGCCGGAAGCGGGTCTGGAATCGCCGTCGATCACGCCGCAGTCGCCGCTGGCGAACAGGCCGGGGTGGCCCAGCACCTGCAGGCTCCGGTCCGTCCGCAGCCGGCCGCTGCCCGCCTCCACCGGCAGGCCGGAGCTCGCCAGCCAGGCGGGCGCCCGGCTGCCGGTGCAGCGCAGGTCGGCGGGGGCACCCTCCGCCACCCGACGCTCAATCACCACCCCCGCCGCGGCGAGCAGCCGCTCGCCGGCCCTGCCGGCCGCCGCGGACCCCAGGCGCAGCCGCTCCCCCCGCAGCAGCAGCCGCACGGGATGGCCCCGCGCCCGCAGGGCCAGGGCCAGCTCCACCGCCGCGGCACCACCGCCCCGGATGCGCACCTCCTGCCCCACGGCCAGGGCCGCGCACCAGGCCAGAAACGGCTCCAGCGGCTTCACCGCCAGGCCGTCGCCGCCGCGGGCCGGGCCGGTCACCGCCCCCACATCCAGGCTGAGGGCGTCGAAACGCAGGGGCGGGCGCCCCGCCAGCCGCAGCTCCGTCTGCAACGGATCCAGGCCGGTGATCTCCGCCTGCACGAACGCCACCCCGGCCCGGTCGCAGAGGCTGCGCAGATCGATGGCGCAGGCCTCCGGGGGCCGCAGACCCGCCACCAGGGCCGGCACCACCCCGGAGTAGAGCGTGCCGCCCCGGCGGCTCACCAGGGTGATGCGGCTCTGGCGGGGCCTGCTCTGCGGACGCATCGCCCAGGTGAGCAGCAGCAGGGCATGGCTGTGGCCACCGCCGGCCAGCAGCAGCTGGCGGGTCGCCGGGGTCTCTTCGCCCGCGCCCCTCATCGCCCGCTCCCCATCGGCGTCGCCCTCAGGCCCAGGCCACAAGCACCGCCCCCAGCGCCATCAGGGCGATCCCAAGCCAGGCCAGCGGCCCCAGTCGCTCCCCCAGGAACAGCACCCCGAAGAGGGCCACCAGCACCACGCTCAGTTTGTCGATCGGCGCCACCCGCGCCACCGGACCGAGGGCCAGGGCGCGGAAATAGCAGAGCCAGGAGATGCCGGTGGCCAGCCCGGACAGCGCCAGGGCCACCAGGCTGCCGTGCGGCAGCTGGGCCAGTCGGCCCGGATTCAGCTTGCCCAGGGCCAGCAGCAGGCCCGCCAGACACAGGGCCACCACCAGCGTGCGCAGCAGAGTGGCCAGATCGGGGTCGATGCCCTTCACCCCCAGCTTGGCCAGCACGGCGGTGAGGGCGGCGAACAGGGAGGCCAGGGCCGCCCAGAGGGGCCAGCTGTCGAGGGGCAGGGCGATCACGGTGACGGCGCTGGGGGGTGGCCGTCAGGCGGTCCAGTCATCCGGCGGCTCGCCCTTCTCGCTGTCCTTGAGGGAGGGAAAGGCGCGAATCCGCTCCAGCAGGTCCTGGCGCCGCTGCGCCCGGAAGGCGGCGGCGGTCGCCGGCGGCAGCACCGGGAAGTCGCGGGCCGTGGCCTGGGCCTCACCGCGCAGCGGCTTCCAGCTGGTGTTGCCCTCCTGCCTGGCCCGCTCAAGGGCGGCGGCGAAGTCGAACTCCAGCGCCCGGCCCTCGGCGGCCGCCTCCTGGATCCAACCCTCCCGCTCCGCCACGAGGGCGCGGGCGCGCAGGGTGTCCGGCAGGCTCAGCACCGGCTCATACCAGGCCAGCGCCCGCAACTCCTCCTCCAGCAGGATCACCCAGGCGGCCTCCTCCCCCGCCGGCAGCCCCTGCAGCTGGGGATCGGCGCGCATGGCGGCGAGGAAATGAGCCAGCCAGCGCACGTGGGCTTTGTCCTGCAGACCCTTCTTCTGGGCCCCTTTGCCGCTGGGCCGGTTCGGCAGGGCCGCCTCGGCGCTGCGCAGGAAGACCCGATCCTCCCGTTCCAGGTTGATCGCCCCCCAGCGCTGCCGGTACTCCCAGAGGTCCTCGTAGCGGCGCAGATCCTCCGCCGACCAACCCAGCTCCCGCAGTTCGCCGGAGCGGCTTCCCTCTTCCTTGCGCATCACCACGCTGTTGAACCATGTCTCGGCAGCGTACGAGGCTCAGCCCCGCCGCGCCGCCGCCCGGCAGCTGCGGGCGATCTGCCCCTCCTCATCGGCGGCCACCACCCGCAGGGCGAACGGCTCCAGCCAGGCCAGGGCGGCCGCCAGCTCCCGCCGCAGGGCCTCGTCGTGCTCACCGATGCCACCGCTGAGGGCGATCACATCCACCCCGCCGAGGCTGGCGGCCATCGCCCCGATCTCCTGCAGCAGCCGTTGGCGGAACACCGCGATCGCCAGCGCCGCGCCGGCGTGGCCCTGCGCCTGGGCCTGTCGCAGGCTGGCCATGTCGCCGCTGAGGCCGGAGAGACCCAGCAGGCCGCTCTCGCCGTTGAGGGCGCGGTCGATCTCCTCCGGCGTCAGGCCCCGCCGCAGCTGATGCAGCAGCACCCCCGGATCGAGGCTGCCGCTGCGGGTGGCCATCACCAGGCCCTCCAACGGCGTGAAGCCCATCGTGGTGGCGATGCTGCGCCCCTCGCGGATGGCGCAGAGCGAGCAGCCGGCCCCCAGATGGCAGCTGATCAAGCGCCGGGCGCCGGGGTCGCTGCGGGCCACGCTCTCGGCCACGTGCTGATGGTTGAGGCCGTGGAAGCCGAAACGGCGCAGCCCCGCCTGCCGCCAGGGGGCCGGGATGGCGTAGGTGCGCGCCTCCGGCGGCAGGCTGGCGTGGAAGGCGGTGTCGAAGCAGGCCCACTGGGGCAGCTCCGGCCGGCGCATCGCCAGCCAGCGCATCAGCCCCAGGGCCGGGCCGTTGTGCAATGGCGCCAGAGGCACCAGCGCCTCCAGCGCCATCAGCACCTCCTCCGTGAGGCGGGTGGGGGTGGTGAAGCGCTCGCCGCCGTGCACCACCCGATGGCCGGCCAGGGCCAGCCCCCCCGCCTCCGCCAGCCAGGGGGCCAGGGCCTCGGGCAGCCAGGCGTCGAGGAGCGCCTCGGCCGCCGCCGGGCTCCAGGAGCGCTGCTGCCGCCAGAGCACGGCCCCATCAGCCGCCAGCAGGGCGGCCTTCACCGTGGAGCTGCCGGCGTTGAGCACCAGCGCCGGGCGGGGATCCATCAGCCCTGATCCGAGGGCAGGCTCCAGCGCCAGTGGCTCACCTCGGCGGCATCCTCGCCGTGCTCATGGGCGTAGGCGCGATGGGCCAGGATCGCCTCCTTCATCCGCTCCTTGACGTGGGCGGCGCGGGAGCCGAGGCTGGCGACGCGATCGATGACATCGATCACCAGGCTGAAGCGATCGATCTGGTTGTTCATCGCCAGCTCCAGGGGCGTGTTGATGTTGCCCTTCTCCTTGTAGCCACGCACATGGAAGTTGCCGTGGTTGCTGCGGCGGTAGGTGAGCCGGTGGATCAGCCAGGGATAGCCGTGGAAGTTGAAGATCACCGGCCGGTTGGTGGTGAACAGGCTGTCAAAATCCCGATCGCTCAG
>JBIKTO010000169.1:0-5941 GCA_044348065.1 Cyanobium sp. | reverse complement strand
ACCCTTGCTGCGGTGGATGGTCACCACCGACACCGCCCCATCCACCTTGTCGCTGTGGGCCTGGTGCTCCTCCGGCACGAGGCGTTCGCCATCGAGGCGCAGGCGTCGCAGCCAGTCAGCCGCCGCTTCCGCCCCGAGCTGGTCGGCATGGAGGCGCTCCTGCACCAGGGCCGCCACCTGCTGCAGGTCGGCCAGCAGGCGGCCGCCCAGGGCCAGCGTGGCGATCCGCTCACCATCGAGGAGCTCGGCCAGCACCCCGAGCAGCCCCCGCTGCGGCCACTGCTCCGCCAGTTGCGCCAGCCGGCCCGCCAGCTGCACCTCCACCTGGGGATCGCCGCTCAGCCGTCGGGCGTCCCAGCCCAGCAGCGGCGAGGCGGCCAGCAGTCGCCGCCGACTGGTGTCGGCCGGCCTGGCGAGGGCATCGAGCAGCCGCTGCAGGGTGGTGGCGGCGGGGCTCTGGAACACATCGGCACGACTCACCAGCCGGCTGGCCACCCCGCGCCGCTCCAGGGCCTGGCGGAGCGCCTCCGCCTGCTGATGGCGATCCACCAGCAGGCAGATGTCATCGGGCCGCAGGGGCCGATGGCCCTCCCCTTCCGCCAGCGCCAGCCCCCGCTCCAGCAGTTCCACCACATACGCCGCCAGGCGGGGGTGGAGCCAGGCCTCGAGGGCGGTGCGGGAGGGCACGAGTTGATCGGGCTCCCCCAGCCAGAGCAGCTCGATCGGCCGTTGCGAGGGTGCGGGAGCGGCGCGGCCCGCGCGGGCCAGCAGGGGTGGCACCTCCAGGCCGGAGCGCCGCAGACCGGGCCCCATCAGGCTGTTGAGAGCGCCGATCAGGGGGGCGGTGGAGCGGCGGTTCTCCCCCAGCTCATGCACGGCCGCCGCCGTGTCCCGCGCCCGCAGGTAGGTGGCCAGGTCGCCGCCGCGGAAGCGGTAGATCGCCTGCTTGGGATCACCCACGATCAGCAGCGGATGCTGGCCTCCGCCGAAGGCCCGGCCGAGGATCCGCCACTGGATCGGGTCGGTGTCCTGAAATTCGTCCACCAGGGCGGCGGAGTAGCGCCCGGCCACCGCCTCCAGCAGCGCCGCCGTATCGCGGCCCTCCGCGCCCGGGTCGAGGTCGGCCAGCAGCTGGGAGTGGGTGACGACGCCGCTGCGCTGCCGCCGACGCCGCAGCTCCAGGTGCCCGTGCTGGGCCGCGTGCAGCCGCACCAGTTCAGCCGGCCCATCCACCAGATCGGCGATCGCCGCCATCAGCTCCGGGTTCGGCAGCCGCACCCGGCCATCGGCCGGCCGCTCGATGCGCCGGGCCACCTGGGCGAAGGCTCCCGGGTGGAAGTAGTCGCTGAGCAGCTTCTGTTGCTGCACCGCCCGGTAGCTGCCGCCTTCGGGCTGGGCGGCGATCCAGGCCGCCAGCTCGCCGCAGCGGTCCAACCTGGGCCGGCGGGAGTAAGGGGAGGTCTTGTCAGCTCCCGCCTCCTCTCGCCAGCGCCGCGCCGCCTCGCGCAGCCCCTCCTCCAGCTCCTGTCCCTGCCGCTGCCACAGCTCCCGAAACCGCTCCCAGCGCGCCGCCACCAGCGCCGGCAGCCAGGTGGGCAGCGGCTCCCGCCAATCGGGCAGGTCCGGGGGTGGATCCAACCCCAGGGCCGGATCGCTGTCCAGCTGGCTCAGAACCCGCGCCAGCGCCTGGGGCTGGACCCCCGCGGCCCGCAGCCCCGCCAGCAGATCGGCGGGCAGGGGCAGCAGCTGGCGCTGGGCGTAGTCGTGCACCACCTGGGCGATGCGGGTGTCGCCGTCGCTCTCCAGCTGCAGGTCGGGGGAGCGGCCCGCCTCCAGGGCCTGGCGCCTGAGGGTGCGGGCGCAGAAGCCATGGATGGTGGTGATGTCGGCGGCGTCGAGCTCCTCCAGCGCCAGCAACAGGCGGCCCCGCAGCCGGGCCGGGTCGACGTCCGGATCCTGGCGACGCTCCGCGAGCCAGGTGGCGAGGACGGCATCGGGGGGATCGCGCTCGGGATCCTCCAGGTTCGCCAGGGCCTGCTGCAGCCGCTGGCCGATGCGGTCCCGCAGTTCCGCCGTGGCCGCGTTGGTGAAGGTCACCACCAGCAGGCGGGAGAGGGGATCACCCCGCTCCGCCACCAGGCGCAGCACCAGATGGGCCAGGGCGAAGGTCTTGCCCGTGCCGGCGCTGGCCTCCAGCAGTCGCAGGCCCGGCTCCAGGGGCAGGCGGTTGGCGTCGAAGGGCAGCCGTTCGCTCATCGCCGCGTCCGCCTTGTCTCCCTGGCCATCTCCGCCTCCAGCAGCGGTTCGTAGACGGCCGCGGCCCGTTCGCCGAAGGCGCCATCCACCAGGGTGGCGGCGTCCAGTTCCGCCCCGAAGCAGACCACCATCTCGGCCTGGTCCCGTTCGCCATCGGTGTGGTCATCCCCCTCCCACTCCTGGCGCGCCGCCTTGAACCCCGTTCCGGGCCTGCTCCGTTCCGCCCGCAGCCAGGCCCAGCCGCTGCGCGGGGGCACCGGCCAGCAGACATCGCGCCATTCCTGACGCAGCAGCCCCAGCCGCTCCAGCTGGGCGCGGGCGGCCATCGGCTCCGGCGCCCGCAGCTGCAGCTCCGGCACCAGCCGATCGTTGTTGCGGGCGATCAGCACCCCCTGGGCCGGCGGGCGGCCCGAGTCCAGGGCGGCGGCGGCCGCCAGCAGCAGATCGAGCCAGAGCTCGATCCGCTGGGACACCTTCGCCTTGCCCGGGTGCACCCGCACCACGCTGTCGCCCCGCCAGCCGGGGGCCCCCTGCCACTCCCCCCAGGCGAGGGGCTGCTGCCAGGGATCCCCCAGGCCCTCGAGGATCTCCTGCAGGCTGCGCCAGCGCTCGGCCAGCGCCTCGGCCTCCAGCTCGCCGGCCGCGCCGCCGGGGAGCAGGCCGCGGCCGCGGCTGAGCTCCCGCCAATCGCCCGCCAGGCGGGGATCCGGCCCGCCGCCGTCCGTGAGCAGGTTGTTGAGGAGGGCGAAGCGCTGCCGCTCATCCAGTTCGATCGCCTCCAGGTCGTCGAGGCGCTCCAGCCATTCCCCCGCCGCCATCCCCAGCTGGCGCAACCAGTGCCGCTGGGGATGGCACAGCCACTGCCGCAGCTCGCTGAAGCGCTCCCCCTCGCCGGGCTCGAGGCGGCCGGCGGCCGGCGGGGCGGCCAGGGCCAGGCCCAGGGGCGGCGGCAGTGGTGGCCCCTCCAGCCGTCGCAGGGCCTCCAGGCGCCGCCGGTCGCAGCTGGCGGGCGGCCGCCCGGCCGCGGGGCGGAAATTCGGCCGCTCCAGGGGACTCGCCGGATGCTCCGCCACCAGATGGGCCAGCGCTTCGGGGCCCAGGTGGCCCTCCAGCCATTGCAGCCACTGGCGCACGGGTCCGGCGGGCGGGAGTGCCGCGCCGCTGCGGTCATCGCGGCAGCTCCAGCTGATCAGCAGGTGGCTGCGGGCCGAGAGCAGGGCCTCCAGCAGCACGTAACGGTCCTGGTCGGCGGGATGGGGATCCCCCAGCAGCCGCTGCCGCTCCATCAGGTGGAAGCCCGGCCGATCCCGCTGGCGGGGGAAGTCGCCGGCGTCCAGCCCGAGCAGCACCACCACCCGATGGGGGATGGCGCGCATCGGTTCGAGGGCACTGATCGTCAGGCGGCCGCTGCGGTGGCCGAAGCGGCCGCTGTCCACCGCCAGGGCCTCGTCCAGCACCGCCGCCACCACCGGCGCCTCCAGGTGCAGCGCACTGTCGGCGGCGGCCTCCTGCCAGCTGTCGATCGCCGCCAGCAGGATCGGCAGCTCCCAGTCGGCCTCGCCCCCATCGCCGAAGAGATCGGCGACCAGCTCCCGCAGCCGGCTGGCCCAGGTGGGGATGTCGGCGTCGGCCGCCAGCCGCCCCAGCCAGTGGCGCAGACGGGTGAGCAGGTGCAGCCAGCGGCCATCGCGGGCCAGTTCGCTGGCGCCGGCGGCCGGTGCCACCGCCGCGTCGCCGGCGCCCAGGGCCAGACCCGGCCGCGACGGCAGCACCAGGCCGAGCAGCAGCCGGTCGATCGCCCAGGCCAGGGAGTGGACCGGATCGCCGCCCCGGGCGGGACCATCGAGGCCCCAGCGGAAGCCACAGTCCTGCAGCACCCGGTTGAGTTCGCCGGCCTCCTGAAGGCTGAGGCCGAAGCGCTGCTGCAGCGGGCGGCATTCGAGCAGGCCCTCCAGGGCGGAGGCGGTGAGCCGTTCGCCGCCCAGCCGCAACAGGGCCAGCACGGTGCGGCCGATGCCGGCCTGGCTCTGCTGGCTGCGGTCGGTGAGCCGCCAGGGGAGTGCCACCCCGGTGGCGTCCCGATCTCCGAACACCGCGGCCAGGAGTGGGGCGAAGCGGTCCACCTGGGGGGTCATCACCAGGATGTCGCGGGGCTGGAGGCTGGGGTCGGCGGCCATCAGCTGCAGCAGCCGATCGCGCACGATCTCCACCTGGCGCAGCGGACCGGGGCAGGGGTGAAACTCCAGGGAATCGTCGCCGGGCCGCAGCGTCAGGCCTGGCAGGCCGTCGGGCTGCACCAGTTGCTCCTGCAGCTGGGCCAGCAGGGGGGCGTTCTCCGGCCCGGCGGGATGGCTGGCGGCGGCGGCGAAGAACACCTCCTCGAAGCGCTCCTCCCCCAGCTGGGCCTCACCGCTGCCCTCCAGCAGCTGCTGGAATTCCGCCCCGAGCCGCCCGAAGCGGGCCTCCAGCGCCGGTGCCTGCAGCAGCCAGTCGATGTCGAGTGGCTGCTGCAGGGCGTCCCGCAGCGCGCTGCGCCGGTCGGTGCAGCGCTGCCAGAGGTCGGCGCAGGGAGTGAGCAGATAGATCTCCACCCGTCGCTGGGCGGCGATGGCCTGCAGCAGACGCACCTGCACCGGCGCCATACTGCTCAGCCCGAACAGGCGCAGGGGCTGCGGCCCATCCCCGGGCGCCGGCCGCGGGCGCTGCCGCAGCCGGGCGATCGCCCGCTCGCTGCGCAGGCCCCCGGGTTCCTGGCGCAGGCGCTGGCGCAGGGCCGCATAGAGCTGTGGCTGCCAGCGCAGGCTTTCCGGCAGGGGGTCGCCGCGGCCGTCCACCAGCCGGCCCTCCCCCCAGGCCGCCAGCAGCTCGGGCCGGTAGAGGGCGTAATCATCGATCGCATCGGCGATGGTGCGGCCCAGCTGCCAGCTGGCCAGATCGAGACGCCCCCCCTCGGCCCGACCCCCCTCCCGGTGGGGCTCCAACCAACGGCGCAACGGCGCCCCCGCCGCCGTGGCTGCCAGGGCGGGCAGCAGCTCCAGCACGGGCCAGACCAGCCGACTGGCCCGCCACGGATCGGGGCCGGTGGCGTCCTCCTCGCCCAGCAGCTCGTCCACGAGCTGGCGCAGGCGGGCGGCGGGGAAGGGGAAGCGCAGATTGGCCGCCACTCCTCCCAGCTCCTCCGCCAGTCGCTCTCCCAGCCAGCGGCCGGCGGGCCAGGTGTTGACCATCACCTCCGCGGTCTCGAACGGGGGCGGAGGAGCGAGCCGCAGCTGGGTCGCCAGGATTCGGGCCAGGAACTCGGCCCGGTTGCTCCGGTAGACGATCAGGCCGGGGGGGTGGCTCAGGGGAGCAGACCGCCGGGTCCGAGCGGCAGGACGGGGCTGGGGTCGGGCCGCTGGGCAAGCCCGGGGACGCGCCTCACCTGGCCCGTCTCGGCGCAGTAGGCCGTGAGGTGGCCGCCGTAGCAGGCGCCGGTGTCGATCAGCACGACGCGCCCGAGGCGGCGCACATCCGGGCCGGGGGTGTGGCCGACGATGACTTCGCCGAAGCGGCCGTCGTAGGCCTGCCAGAAGGCCATGCGCACCGACAGGTCGGGCTGCCAGGTGAGCGGATCAAAGCCGGCATGGGTGGCCACCCAGCCCTGGCCCCAGTAGGCGAGGGGAAGCTGGCGCAGCCGTTCCAGCCA
>JBIKTO010000168.1:0-5946 GCA_044348065.1 Cyanobium sp. | reverse complement strand
CCGGGCGCCCCGCGCCGGCGCGGGGCAGGGGGTGAGGGGCAACAGCAGCAGGGCGGCCCCGTCCTGCCCCCCGGGGCGCAACAGCGCGTCGAGGTGGCGGCGCAGTCGCTCCCGCTGGAGCAGGGCGGGGGCCAGCAGGGCCCGATCGCGCCCCGCTACCAGCTCCCGGTTGCGCCGCAGCGCCGGGCCGATCGGCAGCTCGGCGGGCAATGGCGCCAGGCTGCTTTCCACCTCCTCCCACTGGATCGGCTGCAGGATCGCCAACAACGCCTCAGGGCCCGCCAGCTCCAGCTCCCCCAGGGGCAGGGGATCCAGCGGCAGCCCCAGAGCGGCGGCCAGCCGCCGGGCCTCCGCCATCAGGGCACTGTGCACCGGGGCCTCCGCCAGATCCCAGAGCTCCGGGATCCAGAGCAGTTGCCGGGGCGAGATCGCCTGCACAGCAGGGGGCGGCCGCTCGCCGGGGGCAGCGGCCAGCAGCACGGCCATCACCCGCTCCAGGGTGGTGCCATCGCGGGCGAGGGGACCCACCACATCGAGGCTGGGGGCCAGGGGCGCCACCCCCTGGAGGGAGACGGCGCCGTGGCTGGGCCGAAACCCCCACAGCCCGCACCAGCTCGCCGGCACCCGCACGGAGCCGGCGGTGTCGCTGCCGAGGGCGCAATCGGCCTGGCCGAGGGCCACGGCCGCGGCGCTACCGCTGCTGGAGCCGCCCGTGATCCGGCCGGGTGCCCGGGGGTTGGGGGGGGTGCCCCCCCAGGGGTTCTCACCGCTGAGGCCGAAGGCGAACTCATCCAGCCAGGTGGTGCCGACGCAGACCGCACCGGCGCTGAGCAGGGCCTGCACGCAGGGGGCGTCGACCTGACTCGGCGTCTGCCAGGAGGCCCAGTGGGGGTTGCCCCGTCCGAGCGGGCAGCCCCGCACAGCGATCAGGTCCTTCACGGCGAAGCGCAACCCCGCCAGGGGACCGTCCTCGCGCAGGCGACGCTCGAAGCGCGAGGTCCAGACCGGATCCGTGCCGCTCAGAACCGTGCTGCCCCCGTGGTCAGGCCTGCCGTCCACTCTGCCCCGACGCAGGCCGTCTGAGCGGAGGGATCCCCGCGGCCCTGGCCTGATGAGCAGGAATACCCCCCTGCCCGGAACCGTGGCGCCCGTTACGGATCGCCCGGGGGCGGGCTGCGTGGATGGAATCCCCCAGCCCCGAGGGCGACGTGGAGCCGCTGTTCTGCCACTACCGCAACATCACCGACCGCCTGCGCATCGTGCGCTGCTGCGGGCCGGAGGGGTTCCTGCTCGAGCGGGTGGTGTTTCCCTTCGAACGGCTCAGCTTCCGCTGCCCCCCCGCCAGCGAGGTGCAGATCTGGATCCATGGCCGCGCCGGCGCCGAACTGGCGGAGCGCATCGCGGCCGAGGAGCTGCACAGCCCCGAGCGGGGTCCGGGGCCGGCGCCGTCCTGGTGGCCACCCCTGCCGCCCCGCGCCATCGGTGTGCGCGAAAACGACAGCGCCGTCTGCCTCGACGGCCCCTGAGGCTGCCCTTGCCCAAGATGGGCGCCATGGAGCTTTCTGAGCGGCGCATCAACGTGCCCGGCCCGGCCGGCGTGGCCCTGCCCCTGCGCGGCTGGATCGCGGCGCAGCCGGAGCGGGGCAGGGTGGTGGCGGTGCATGGCATCGGCGGCCACGGCGGCCAGTTCCGGGGCCTGGCGGAAACGCTGCTACCCCGCGGCTGGACGGTGTGGGCCCCGGATCTGCCGGGCCATGGCCTCGCCCCGGGGCCCCGGGGCTGGGTGAACGACTGGGCAGAGCTGGGCCAGGCGGTGGCCGCGGCCCTGGCCCAGGCGGGTGCCGGAACCGACGCGCCACCGCTGGTGCTGCTCGGCCACAGTCTGGGGGGGGCGGTGTGTCTGGATCTGGTGCTGCGGGAGCCGGCCATCGCCGCCGGCCTGCGGGGGCTGGTGCTCTCCAACCCCGCCCTCGACGCCGACGGCATCGCCCCCTGGCGACTGCTGGTGGCGCGCCTGCTGTCGGAGCTGTGGCCCCACTTCACCCTCAACACCGGCATCGACATGGCCTCCGCCAGCCGCGATCCGGCGGCGCTGGAGCGCCTGGCGAGCGATCCGTTGCGCCACGGCCGCTGCAGCGCCCGGCTGGGGGCCGGCTTCCTCACCACCGTGGCCAGCCTGGTCCGCCGGGCGCCCGAGCTGCGACTGCCCCTGCTGCTGCTCCAGAGCGGCGCCGACACGGTCACCGGCCCGGCGGCGGCCGAGCGCTTCTTCGCCGCCGCCGGCAGCGCCGACAAGACCTGGCGCCTCTATCCGGACAGCCGCCACGAACTGTTCGACGACCTCGATCGGGACGCGGCGCTGGCGGAGTTGAGCCGTTGGCTGGAGGCCCATGGCCGCTGAGCGTGGCGTGCCCACCGGCCTGCGGCCACCGCTACAGCCGATCCCCGCCGCCTTCGATGGCCGGCTGCTGGCCCTGCTCCAGGCGGCCCTGCCCCTGTTGCTGCGCCTGCGCCTGTTCCCCTGGCTGCCGGCGGGGATTCGCAAACTGGAGGTGGGAAACGGCGACACCCTCTGCCGCTGTCTGCACCGCTTCCAGCGGGGCGAGATCCGGCTGATCCTGGCCTTCCGCCATGTGGAGGTGGACGATCCCCTGGCGGCGCTCTGGCTGCTGGGCCACGACATGCCCCGGCGGGCCCGGCGGCTGGGGCTGGCGATCGGCCGGCCGGTGCACGCCCACTTCCTGTTTGACCGGGGCATGACCCTCTGGGGCGGTGGCGGCCTGGGCTGGCTGCTGGGTCGACTCGGCGGCATCTCGCTGCGCCGGGGCCGGCGACCCGACTGGACGGCCCTGCGGCAGGCCCGACGGCTGGTGTTGGCGGGCCGCTTCCCCTTCGCCCTGGCGCCGGAGGGGGCCACCAACGGCCATGGGGAGCGCATCGGGCCGCTGGAGCCCGGTGGCGCCCAGCTCGGCCTCTGGTGCCTGGAGGACCTGGAGCGCTCCGGCCGCCACCAGGAGGTGCTGATCCTGCCGATCGCCCTGCAGTACCACGCCCTGCGGCCCGACTGGCGCCAGCTGGCGGGGCGGATGGGCCAGCTGGAGCGGTCCCTGGGCCTGGCCCCCTGGCCGGCGGACGGCCTGGCGCCCGGCCCGGAGCAGCTCCATCCGCGGCTGGTGCGGCTCGGGGAGAGCCTGATCGGACGGCTGGAGCGCTTCGAGGGGCTGGCCGCCGATCCCGCCCTGGGCCGGAGTCAGCGCCTGGAGCGCCTGCGGGAGCGCACGCTGGCGGTGGCGGAAGAGCGGCTGGGGCTGCGGGCCAGCGGCACGCCGGAGAGCCGCTGCCGCCGCATCGAGGAGGTGGTCTGGACTCGGGTCTTCCCCGACGACCTTCCCCCCCTGGAGCGCCTCTCCCCCCTGGAGCGGGGCCTGGCGGACTGGCGGGCGCGCGAGGCCTCCCTGGCGGAGCGCCACATGCGCCTGGCGGAAAGCGCCGTGGCGGTGAGCGGCACCTACGTGCAGGAACGCCCCACCTATGAGCGGTTCCTGGAGACCACCCTGCTGATCCATGACGTGCTGGCGCGGCTGCGGGGGGACCGGCTGCCGGCCCGGCCGCGGCTGGGGGCCCGTGGCGTGCGCCTGACCGTGGGCGACCCCCTCTCGGTGCGGCAGCACCGGGACGCCGCTGGAGTCGCCGGGGCGGCGCCGGCGCGACGCTCCGCGCAGCGGGCCGTGATCGCCTCCCTCAACGCCGCGATCCGCCGCAGCTTCGAGGCCGCCCTGCGCTGATCCCCCTCCCCACCCGCCATGCCCCCGTCCCGCCTCCCCACCGGCCTGGTCTGCGATCCGGCCTACCGCCTGCACGACACGGGCGCCTTCCATCCGGAGCGCCCCGGGCGGGTGGATGCGGTGCTGCAGGGCCTCCACCTGGCCGGCCTGCTGGAGCGCTGCCGGCTGATCGCCCCCCGCCCCGCCAGCGAGGCCGAGCTGCTGCGGGTGCACACCCCCGCCTACCTGGAGCGGGTGGCGGCTGACATCGCCGCCGGCCGCCACCAGCTGTCCACGGGTGACACGGCGATCGGGCCGGAGTCGGAGCGGATCGCCCGCCTGGCGGCCGGTGGGGTGCTGGCGGCGGTGGAGGCGGTGCTGAACGGGCAGGTGGCGAACGCCTTCGCCGTGGTGCGGCCACCGGGGCACCACGCCAGCGCCGAGCGGGGCATGGGCTTCTGCCTCTACAACAACATCGCCATCGCCGCCCGCCATCTGCAGGCGGTGCACGGGATCGGCAGGATCCTGATCCTCGACTGGGACGTGCACCACGGCAACGGCACCCAGGCGATCTTCGAGGACGACCCCTCGGTGTTGGTGTGCAGCAGCCACCAGGCGCCGCTTTACCCGGGAACCGGCGCCCGCGCTGAGCGGGGCCGCGGCGCGGGCGTGGGCACCACCCTCAACTGCCCCCTGCCCGCCGGCAGCGGCGGGGCCGAGGTGCTGGCAGCCTGGCGGGAGGAGGTGCTGCCCGCCGCGGCGGCGTTCGCGCCGGATTTCGTGCTGATCTCCGCCGGCTTCGATTCCCGCCACGACGACCCCCTGGGTGGATTCCAGCTCACGGACGCCGACTTCGCCGAACTCACCCGGCTGGCGCTGGCGGTGGCGGATCGCCATGCCGGCGGCCGGCTGGTGTCAGCCCTGGAGGGGGGCTACGACCTGCCCGGCCTGGCGGCCGCCGGCGCCGCTCACATGGGGGCGCTGCTCGGCGATTGAGGCCCGCCGGTGGGGGCCTCCGCCAGGGCGGCCCACCAGCGCTCCACCACCGCCGGGGTGCCGTACCAACTCGGCCCGAAGGCGCCGCCATGGGCCACCCCCTCCAGCACCACGGTCTGGGAGCCCTCCAGCAGGGCGGAGGGCACGGGCACCAGGCCGTCGCCGCGGTCGTGGGGATCGCCACTGCTGTTGCGATAGGCCGCCGCCGCCAGCCGCCTGGCCGACTCGCTGGCCTGGCCGCGGGCCGGATCGAGATCCACTGCCCCCGCCACCGAGAGATAGCGCACCGCCGGGGCGAAGGGGCAGCCGGGCAGCCGCCGGGCCACCAACTGCCGCAGCGGCGTGGCCTTGAGGGCCGTGTGGGGGCTGCCCAGGGTCACCAGGGTGTCGGCCCGGGCCCGGCCGTTCCAGCGGCGCCCCTCGAAGGGCTGGTCGTCGAGGAACAGACGCAGCATCACCCCGCCGGAGCTGTGGCCCACCAGCGTCACCCGGCCGCTGGCGGAGGCCCGCGCCTGCCGCGCCACCGCCGCCGCCACCCGGTCGAGGATGCGGGCCCAGGCGAAGGGCCAGACGGTGAGCAGCCATTCGGCGCGCCCCACCGGCACCAGCTCCACCGGCTGGCCGCTCAGGCGCTTCAGGGTGTCGACCATGGGTTGGTAGGCCTCCTGGGTGATCAGGAAGCCGCCGAGGATCACGATCGGTTGGTCTGTCGCCACCAGCGCCACCCCTCCAGGTTGATCAGCAGCCCGATCGCCAGCAGCACCACCATCAGAAACACCTGGTCGCCGCGGGAATCGGGCACGACGATGTCGGCGATCAGATGGGGGATGTTGGTGACGGTATAGAGCACCGAGATCCAGAAGTGCAGGCGTCGCCAGGGCCGCCAGCGGGCCTCCGCCTGCGGATCGCTGGCGGCCCAGGCGATCAGCAGGAGCGCCGCCAGGGGGATCAGGAAATAAATCAGCATCCCCCAGAACACCAGCGGCAGCCGCCCCGGTGGCACGTGGCTTTCGATCTCGGGCGAAAGACCATGGAACAGGGGCATCAGCCCCAGGTCCACGTGGAAGAGCATCGCCAGCAGGTAGGCGAACCACAGGGAGCGCAGCCGCAGGGCGTGATCGATCGGGCGCGGCATCAGGGGCGGGGCTGCGTTCAGATCCTGCCGCAGCCGCCCCGCAGGTGCCCA
>JBIKTO010000466.1:0-2532 GCA_044348065.1 Cyanobium sp. | reverse complement strand
CCACGCTCAACGCCATCCGTTCGCCTGCATCAGCCGCACCGCTTCCGCATTGCGCTCACCCATCTGCGCCGCCCTTACCCCGTCATCCACCACCGGCCCGAAGCGTTGGAGGATCGGATCCTCGCCACTTCCCCGCAGCGGGTATTCGTGGTTTGCCTCCGCATAGCCCCGGCCGCCCGTGGGCGAGGCCAGATACTCAAGCAGCTGGATCGCCTCCTGCCGATGCCGCGAATGGCGCGTCACCCCCGCGCCGCTCACATTCACATGGGCCGGATCCGGAATCACCACCGTCAGCTTCGCCGCCAGGCGTCGATCCTCCGCCCCCGTTTCGCCCGCCAGCATGCGGGCCACGTAATAGCTGTTCACCAGCGCCACGCCGCATTCACCCCGCGCCACCGCCCGCGCCAGCGGGATGTCGGAGCTGAACGGCTCCTGGCCCAAATTCGCCACCATCCCCCTCACCCACGCCACCGTGGCCGCCTCGCCATGGCGGATCAACTGATCGGCCACCAACGACTGGTTGTACACGCTGCGGCTGTCGCGCAGGCACACCTTGCCCTTCAGGGCCGGCTGGGCCAGATCCCGGTAATCCCGCGGCGGTGGCCCCTGCAGCACCGCCGGATTCGCCACCAGCAGCCGCACCCGCCGGGTGAGGGCAAACCAGCGGCCCTGCGGATCCCGCAACGCCGCCGGCACATCCCGCTCCAGCGCCTGCGACCGCACCGGCTGGAGCAGCCCCAGCCGCGCCGCCCGATCCAGCCGCGCCGCATCCACCAGCACCAGCACATCCGCCGGGCTCTTCTCGCCCTCGCTGCGCACCCGTTCGATCAGGGCGCTGTCCTTCCCCTCCAGCAGCCGGATGGCGATGCCCGTGCGCTGGGTGAAGCGCTGGTACAGCGCCTTATCGGTGTTGTAATGGCGGCCGGAATACACGCCCAAGGTCACCGGCTCGCGGCAGCCGCTCAGGCTGGCCGCCAGGGCGAGGCCAAGCAGGCCGGCGCAGGCTGACCAGCCACGACGCAACAACGGCAACGGCAGCGGGGCGGGAGTCGGCAACGGGATGGCAGGCGGAGCTGCGGGGCTGGCACCATGCTTCCAGGACTGCGGACCGTGCGTGGCTGGAGCGCTGTGCCAAAAGGCACAACCCCACGTGCCATCTCCCCACGCCTCCTCAACGCCAGCCGTTGCTCGTCATCAGCTGCACCGCCGCCCGGTTGCGGGCCCCCATCTGCTCCGCCGACACCCCCGACGTCTGGAACGGCCCCCAGCGATTGAGAAGGGGATTGCCGCCGTAGCCGCGCAGCGGGTATTCGTTGTTCGCCTCCGCATAGCCCCTGCCCCCTCGCGGAGAAGCCAGGAACTCGATCAGGCGCGTGGCCGCCGCCACCTGGTTGGAAGCGGCCGTGACGCCGGCGCCGCTGATGTTCCCATGGGCCGGCTTTGGAAACACCACCCTCAGATTTCGCGCCAGCGCCTGATCGCCGCCGCCGCCATCCCCCGCCAGCATGCGGGCCACGTAGTACGTGTTCACCACGCCCACACCGCAATCGCCGCGACCCACCGCCCTGGCCAGCGGGGTATCGGAGCTGAACAGCGGCTGGCGCACATTCGCGATCATCCCCCGCACCCATTGGCCTGTCGCCGCCTCGCCGCGCTGGATCAGCTGGTCGGCCACCAGCGACTGGTTGTAGACGCTGCGGCTATCCCTCAGGCAGAGCTTGCCCCTGAGGGCTGGCTCGGCCAGATCGGCGTAGCTGCGGATCGTGGCCGGATTCACCAGCTTCGGGTTGACAATCACCACCCGCACGCGCCGGGTCAGGCCAAACCAACGGTTGCGGGAATCCCGCAGATCCGCCGGCACATCCCGCAGCAGGGTGGCCGAGCGGATCGGACGGAACAGCCCCAGGTCGCTGGCCTTATCCAGCCGGGCCGCATCCACCAGCACCAGCACATCCGCCGGTGAGCGTGAGCCCTCACTGCGCAGCCGTTCGATCAGGGCGTCGTCCTTGCCCTCCAGCAGCCTCACCCGGATGCCGGTCTGGGCCGTGAAGCGCCGGTAGAGCTCACGATCGGTGTTGTAGTGGCGGCCGGAATACACGCCGATTTCCGGCCCCTGCTGAGCCCCCGCAGGAGGCTGGAACGGCGCAGCTGGGACTGCGACAACAACAAGAACCAGGCCGATGGACCAGAGTCGCAGCGACCGAGGCTGACACTTCCAGGACATGGAACGATGCTTTGAAAAGCGAGGAGTTCGGTCCGGAAGCTAGAAAGGCCGCCGGGATCGCACGCCCATCAAAGGTTCAGAAGCAGGTGCCGAAAGTTACCAACCGCGGTGTCAGACCCGCTGGCAAATCAGCGGCGTGGCCGCACCCGCACCGGAATCAGCACCGGCTGCATCAGGCCGCCGCCGCCGTTGTCGTCGTCGGAATCCACGCTCAGCCACATCACCAGGCCGAACAGACCGAGCACACCAACCAGCAGGAGCAATTCGGTCATGACTCGGATCCCAGGACACGCAGCTTAGCCGAATCC
>JBIKTO010000359.1:0-3415 GCA_044348065.1 Cyanobium sp. | reverse complement strand
CGGGCTGTGGGACGGGCCACACACGCCTCCAGCTGGCGCCGCAGCCGCCCGTGGTCCAGCTCCCGGCCGATCAGCACCAGCTGGTTGCGCCGCTCCCCAGGCCAGTCGCCGTCATCGATCGAGAAGCGCTTGCCGGCCAGGTGAAAGATGTGGCGCCGCTCGCTCTCCTGGAACCACAGGATCCCCTTGGCCCGGAACACCCCCTCCGGCAGCTGGTTGTCGAGGAAGTTCTGGAAGCGCCGCAGCGACAGGGGCTCATCGCACTGGAACGACAGGGAGGTGAACCCCTCGATCGCCGCATGGTCCGGATCGCCGGCGTGATCGTGGGCGTGGTGCGCGTGCCCGTGGTCGTGGTGATGCGCGTGCCCATGGTCGTGGTGGTGGTGCTCGCCCTCCTCGTGCACGCAGTGGCCGTGGTCGTGGTCGCACGCCTCGTGGCTCTGGGCCGCCACCACCCGATCGCTCTCGAACAGCCCCACGCTCAGCAGCAGCGGCAACGGCACCTCCCCCTTCACCGAGCGCAGGATGCGGGCATCCTTCTTGATCTCCCGCAGCTGGCGCTCCAGGGCGCTCAGCCGCGCCTCATCCACCAGGTCGCACTTGTTGAGCAGCAGCATGTCGCCGTACACCAGCTGGGAGCGGGCCACCTCCCCCTGCAGCAGCTCCTCGCTGAAATTCTCGGCATCCACCAGGGTGATGATCGAATCCAGCCGCGTCAGATCGCGCAGGTCGCTGCCCAGGAAGGTCATCGCCACCGGCAGCGGATCCGCCAGACCGGTGGTTTCCACCACCAGATAATCCACCTTCTCCGGCCGATCGAGGATGCGATACACCGCCTCCAGCAACTCGCCGTTGATCGAGCAGCAGATGCAGCCATTGCTCAGCTCCACCATGTCATCGCCGGTGGCGATGATCAGCTCGTTGTCGATGCCGATCTCGCCGAATTCATTCACCAGCACCGCCGTCTTCACTCCCTCCTGGTTGCTGAGGATGTGGTTCAGCAGGGTGGTCTTGCCCGCCCCGAGGAAGCCCGTCAGGATCGTCACCGGCAGGCCGGTGGGGGTGGGGTCCATGGCGGACGCGCTGGCGGCGGGGCTGGTGGTGGTCATCGGCGCGGGGGTCGCGGCGGCGGCGCTGGCAGTTGCAGAACGATAGGCAGGCGGGCGGCCTCTCCCCGCGGGCGCCGCCTCATCCCTCCGCCCGCTGGCGCTCCCGGCAGGGGGCGCAGAGCCCGAAGAACTCCAGCGTGTGGAACAGGGGCGTGAAGCCCCCCAGCTCGGCGCCGGGCAGGTGCACGTCGTGCACCGGGCAGTGGGGCAGCACCCGCGTGTCGCCGCAATCCACGCAGGTGAGATGGTGCTCATCCCGCTCCGTGGGCGCATAGAGCGCCTCACCGCTGGGCAGGTGGCGGCAGCGCACCAGACCTCGCTGCTGCAGCTGGCGCAGATGGCGATACACCGTGGCCAGCCCCATCGCCCCCGCCCCGCCCCGCAGGCGGGCGTGCAACGCCTGGCCCGTGAGTTCGCCGGCGGCGGCATGCAGCTCGCTCAGCAGCGTCGCCTGGCGGGGCGGCAGGGTGGGCGGATCGGGATGGCGGACGTCCATGGCCCGATTCTCAGCCCGGAGGCAGCCAGATGGCGAGCCGGGCCGTGATCGGCAGGGGCTGCAGCTCGCCACTGGCGGCGTCGATCAACACCGGCCGCGGCTCCTGGGGTGGGGCCTGCGCCGCGGCCAGCGGGCGCAGGCTGGCCAGCAGCTGATCGCTGGTGGGGTCGTAGGCGAGGCCGGTGCCGGGCTCCAGCTCCCACCCCTCCAGCCGCTGGCGCCGCAGCAGCCGACCGTCGCCATCGAGAGCCAGCAGGCTCAGCTCGGGCCGGCCGCTGCCCGCCACCAGCAGCGCCCAGATCCGCTCGCCACCGCCGGCGCAGGCGCTCGCCACCAGGGCCTCGCCGCCGATCCACAGCTGGCGCGGCGGCCGGCCGGGCTCCAGCCGCTCCAGCGATCGGCGGAAGTCCGGCCAGTGGCGCACCAGCAACGCCCGGCCGGCCTGGGGGCAGAAGCTGCTCAGGTCGCGGCTGCCGGGCAGGATCTCCCGGCGGGGAGGGCGCGGCGGCAGGGTCTGGAGGCTCAGCCCCTCCGGCTCCGGCACCACGGCCGCCCCCCCTTCGGGCAGCAGCCGGATCGCACCGCTGGCGCGGATCGCCAGGGGCCGCTCCCCCCCGCCCGCCGGCCGGTAGCGAGTCTCCAGAACCCCGGCGCCGAAGCCGCCGGCCTGCACCAGCAGGGCACCCCGCCGGTCGGCGCTGAGGTGGGCGAAGCCCAGGCCGCCGGGGCCCAGGGGTTCGGCCCGACCGGCGCGGACCGTTGCCGGCCAGGGGCGCGGGGGGCGCTCCCCCGATCCCGCCACCAGGTTGCGCTGGGCCAGCGGCAGTCGCCACAGCCGCACGGCCCCGTTGCCGTCCTCCACCACAAACGCCACCCCGGAGCCATCCCCCAGCGCCTCCACCGCCTGGATGCGGGCCAGGGGCGGGGTGAGGTTGCGCCAGCGGCCGTCGTGCTCCCGCAACCGCAGCCGCTCCCCGCCCCCCGCCGCCGGCGTCACCACCAGCAGGCGGGGCCGGGGATCCCACCACCAGCGCTGGGGCGCCAGGGTCAGACCCCGCCGGTCCCGCCCCGCCAGCCGCAGCGCCAGCGGTTGGCGGAGCCGTTGACCCGCCGTCAACGCCAGTCCCAGGGTGTTGCCCTCCCCCAGCCAGCGGTGGAGCAGGGCCGGATCCAGCCGGCTGGCCGCCGCCAGAGCCGAGCGCTCCATCGGCCGGCTGAAACGGGCCACCAGGGCCGCCGGGCCGGCGCTGGCCGCCGCGGGCGCCAGCGCCAGCAGCCGGGGCGGGCGCTGGCGCAGCCACTGCTGCTGGGCGAGGGCCAGCAGGGCCGGCAACACCAGGGCCAGCAGCAGGGGGCGGCGGGCCAGGGCGGGCCTCATGGTTCCAGCGGCCGCGCCGGGCGCGGGATCGGCCGCAGCCGCTGGGCCACCACCACCAGCCGCTCGCCGCCGGGGGCGGGCTCCACCGCCATGCGGCCCTCCAGGGCCAGCCATTGGTCGGCGGCGGGGAGCGCTTGGCCGGCGGGCCAGCGCACCGGCAGCCCCACCGGCGTGGCATCCGCCAGGCAGCAGCGCACCAGCAGCCGGGCCAGCTGCGGTGGCCCCTCCTCCATCGGCAGCACGAAGCCGCTGATCCGCACCGGATCGCCGTCGTGCAGCGCCGGGTCGGGCTGGCTGCGCAGCAGCCGCACCCAGTCGGTGAGGCTGCGCTGGGCCGGGGGCAGCACGAAGCTGAGCTCCTCGGCGCCGGTCTCATCCCGTGGCCGCTGGCCGGCCAGATCGGCGAACGAGGGCAGCGGCGGCAGGGTCAGC
>JBIKTO010000167.1:0-5959 GCA_044348065.1 Cyanobium sp. | reverse complement strand
CCAACAGGGGCGCCCTCCCTTGACCGCCCTCGCGTCCATGCCCGGCACCGCATTGAGGATCACCATCGGCCGCGCCCGCCGCGGCCTCGGCAGCCTCCTTCCCGGCCAGGTGTATGTCGGCCGGCCCAGTCCGCTGGGCAATCCCTATGCCCTCGGCCGCGATGGCAACCGCGAGCAGGTGATCGCCCGGTACCGCCGCTGGCTCTGGGCGCAGCTGCAGACGTCGGGCTCAGCGCAGGAGCGCGAGCTCAGGCGCCTGCTGGCCCAGGCCCGCTCCGGCGAGCTGGAGCTCTTGTGCTGGTGCGCTCCGCTGCCGTGCCATGCGGAGGTGGTGCGCTCGGCGCTGCTCTGGCTGGCGGGGCAGGAGGGGGGCTGAGCGCCCGCCGGCTTGCAGGCTGAGACGGCGCGGATAGGTTGACCGGAGAGGGAAGACCTGCCGGGCCGATGAGCACGATCTTCATCAGCCACAGCAGCGAGGACAACGCCTGGGCGAAGCGCATCCGCAACTGGCTGCAGGGCAGCGCGAACAAGCAACAGCCCGACTATCGCTACCAGAGCCTGTTCCTGGACTTTGATCCGGAGCAGGGTATCCCCGTCGGCAGATCCTGGCGGGAGACGTTGTACGAGAAGCTGCAGCTCTGCCGGGCGGTGATTGTGATCTGCAGCGCGGCCTACGGCCAATCGCAGTGGTGTCTGGCGGAGCTGGGTGTGGCGATGGCGTCGGGCAAGTTGGTGCTGCCGGTGCGGATCGATGAGAGCCCACCGCTGCGGCTGCTGAACGAAACCCAGCGCACGCCGCTGGTGGCGATTGATCTGGACCCGAGCGGGTTGGAGGGCTGGCAGCGATTGGAGCGGGGCCTGGCGGACCTGAGCTGGCAGGAGCGCCTGGCCTGGCCACCGGAGAACGAGCCCGATGCCTCACCCTTTCCGGGCCTGAGCTGTTTCGAGCGCAAGCACGCGCCGGTGTTTTTTGGACAGGACCAGACGCTGCGACAGGCGCAGGCCAAGGTGGAAGCGCTCACGGCAAGCGCCTCGCGGTTGCTGCTCATCCTGGGGGCCTCCGGTTGCGGCAAGTCGTCGCTGCTGCGGGCGGGACTGGTGCCCTGGCTGGCGGGGGCTGAACCAGGCCGCTGGATCGTGCTCGATCCCTTCCGGCCGGGGAGGAAACCCTTCCGCTGGTTGGCAGCCGCGCTGGAGAAAGCCTTCCGGCCCGTGGGCCAGATCCCCCCCAGCGAGACCGCGCGCACGGCGGTGGAGATCCTGGAGCAGCTGGAGGAGCTGCGCGCCCACAGCGGCCAGCAGGACGCCAGGGTGGTGCTCGCGATCGATCAGTTCGAGGAGCTGCTCGGCCGCAGCGACGAACGGGATGACGCGACGCCAACGGAAGCCGATGACTTCCTCTCGGCCCTGGCCGAGCTGCTGAAGCTGGAGGGCAGCCGGGTGTTGATCCTGGCGACCTTGCGCTCGGATTTTCTCGGAAGCCTGCAACTCCATCCCAGCCGGCTTGAGAGCCAGGCAGGTGATCCGATCCTGTTGGGCCCGATGGATGTCGATGGTTTCCGCCAGGTGATCGAGGGTCCCGCCCGGCGGGTGGGTCTGCGCTTGGAGACGGGTCTGAGTGATCGGCTGGTGCGCGACACCCCCAGCGGCGACGCCCTGCCCCTCCTGGCCTTCACCCTGCGGGAGCTGTGGGATGGCCGAGCCGATGGCGCCGGCCTCACCCTCAAGCAGTACGACGACTACGGCGGCCTGGCGGGTGCGGTGCAGCGCAAGGCCAATGAGGTGCTCTCCACCAGCGGCGCCGCGGCGGAGGAAATCGAGGCGTTGGAGAGAGCCTTCATCGATCACCTGGTGCGACTTACCAGCGACGGACAAGCAGCGAAGCAACCGGCGCGACTGGAGGCGCTGCCGGCCGCCAGCCGGCGGCTGGTGGGGCTGTTCGTGGAGGCGCGGCTGCTGGTGTCGGGCAAGGGCAGCGATGGCGACGCGGTGGAGATCGCCCACGAAGCGCTGCTGCGCACCTGGCCCACCTTGATCACCTGGATCGAGAGGGGCCGAGAAGCCCTGCTGCAGCGGCTGCGGGTGCGGCGCCTGGGAGAAGACCTCAGCGCCAATGCTCCTGAGCGCCAGCGCCGGCAGGCGTTGGATGCACTGGCGGCTCTGGCGTCCAGTGGCGGCGCTGAGGCTCAGGCGGTGGAGCAGGAGGGCGCGCAGCCCCTGGCGGTTCTTCTGGCCGCTGCGGAAGCCCCGGAGGCTGACCGCCAGGACGCGGCCCTGGTGCTGGCGCTGATCGGGGTTGAGCAACCGCTATGGGATTGCCTGGGCGATAGGGACGCCCCTGTGGCGCTGCGGCGGCGGGCGGCGGAGAGCCTGGGGCTGCTGGCCAAGCGCAGTGGTGATCGGGATCAGCGCGAGGCGATCGCGAGGGAGCTGGAGGGGGCGCTGCGCAGCGATGCCCTCAACCTGCTGGTGGCGGACGAGGAAGGCTGGGCGGAGCACGACCGACGACTGCCGCTCCTGCAGGGAGCCTCCAGGGCGTTGCAACTGGCGGCGTCCGCGGATCTGCCCCTGCTGGGCAGCGACCGGGAAAGGCGAGTGCCGATGCTCACCCTCACTGCCCTGCAGGAGGGCGAGGCCCTGCGCATTCGCACGGAGGTGGTGACCCCAGCGGTGTGGCGGTTGCCGTTGCCTGGCGGTGAACAGCTGGAGCTGGTCGTGGTGGAAGGCGGCGAGTATCCGATCGGCTCACCGGAAACAGAGAAGGGCAGAGATTGGTATGCCAACCAGCGCGATGGCTGCAAGGACCCCCAGACCCAGCGAACCTTGAACGTGGAAGCGGAGCGCAGGTTACGGCTGGAGCGGTTTGCCCTAGCGCGCCATCTGATCACCCAGGTCCAGTGGCAAGCGGTGGCGCTGTTGCCGCGGCTCGAACGAAACCTGAACCCCACTCCGGGGAGCTACAAGTCGGACAACCTCTGGGAACGCTTTGCCCAGCCCGGCGGCCTGCCGGTGGAGAGTGTGAGCTGGCTCGATTGCCAGGAATGGCTAAGCCGTCTGAACCGCTGGCTTCTGGAGCAGTGGAGCGTGTTGGGGGCCCAGGGGGATCCCCCCCAACTGGCGCTGCCCGGTGAGGGTCAGTGGGAGGCGGCCTGCCGGGCGGGCACGAGTACGCCCTTCCATTTCGGTGACGTGCTCGATGCCAGCTGGGCGAACTACGACGGCCGCTACACCTATGGCCTCGGCCGCCAGGGTGCCAACCGCCAGCGGCCCGTGCCGGCCGGCTTCTTTGGCCTGGTGAACCGCTGGGGCCTGGCGGAGTTGCACGGCCAGCTGTTCAAGTGGTGCGCCGATCAGTGGCACCCCAACCCGACGGGCGCGGGCTGGCCCAGCACTGGCCTGCCTTGGCAGGGGGTGGATCCTGTTCTGGAGGCCCTGGGAACGGTCCAGAAGGACTGGAAGCTGCTGCGCGGCTGCTCCTGGGTCGGCGAGCCGCGGGACTGCCGTGCCGCCCTCCGGAACGGCGACCGCCCGGCTGGCGTCTACTCCGGCAATGGCGTTCGCCCCTGCTGTCTCCTCCCCCCAGGCTCCCTTCTTGGTTCTTGAGCCGTCGGGCCCTTTGCTCTGGGGCTGTTTGGTTTTGCCCTGGCTGTTGGGTTTCGGGCTCCCGGGCTTTTTGGCTGGAGGGTCTGGCGCTGCAGGCGCCTCGATTTGCGGCTGGGCGCTCACACCCACCACACCTCCCCCGCGCCCTGAGCCACCTGCAGCTCCCGCGCCCGCCGCAACGCCGCTCTACGCAGCACCAGCCGGCAGCGCGCGGAGGGGGCGCCAGATCGATCGAGCAGCCAGAGCCGCACCCAGCGGCGATCAACGCCCGCCGGCTGAAGCTCGATGCCGATGGAAAGAGGGGAAGCCATGGGGAAACCGGGAGGGGCAGTGGCCCTGCGCCACCACCGGGGGCATCCATCGCCCAACCCGATCCGGTTTCCCTGTCCCCTCCCCACCGAGGCAGCGCGTGCGCCGCGACGGCCTCCATCGCCATGGCGAACGCCCATGGGAAAAGCGGGGCCCCGCAGGGCCCCGCCGAGAGCGGCGTAGCCGCCTCAGAGCACCGAGACGGTGCCCACCTGCGCGGCCTGGAGCTTGCGGGCCACCGAGAGGGCGGTGAGCAGGGGCATCAGGCGTGGCTTCTGCACCGGCCGGCCGCGGCGGCCGATGTGGACCGTGACGCGGGGCTCTGACCAGGCTTTGCTGCTGCCGGGATAGACGTGCACGAGCACCTGGCGGACCGGGCAGCAGAGGGCGGAGGAGGCCACGGGGTGATGGCGAGGAACACCGATCCCCCGCCCCGCCGCCGCGGCCGCGCCAGGGCGCCGCAGGCGCTTGCTTCAGCCCTGGCGCGGTGGTGGTGGTGAGGGCAGTGCTGGGTGAGGGGCTCGCCAGACCCGTGGCTGGATCCGGGGACTGCTGCTGGAGCCTCTTGGGGGTGCTGCTCTCCTAGGTGTTGCTGGTTGAGCCCCGCGATTCACGGTGCCGGTCCGCCGTGGCTTCCGGTGCTGCGGCGCCTGGTGCCCCTGCAGAGATCACCGCCATCGCCTGCGCCTGCGAGCTGGGTGCGCGGAGGGCTTCCGGTGCTCGGGGTGGCTTGTCCGCCTGCGTGAACCCTGGAGGCTCGCCGTTGCCCATGGCTGCTGATCCGCTTTGCCCGCCTGGCGAGCCTCAGAACCGGCCCGAGCAGGTTTTCAGTCTCACCCCATTGATCACTGCCACGCACTGCCCCGCATTGATCGGGGCCATGGGTCGCGCCGGATAGGTTGCCTCATCGTTCACCGGAGCCGCCGGGACTGGCGTCGGTTGCGCCGCTTCTCTTCGCAGTGCACAGCCCTCCGCATTGATCGCTTCCACTACTCGACTGCGGAAGGCGTCGCGATTAGTTACAACATCTTTCCATATTGAAATCGCTCTATTTACCGCCCTATCTATCAACAATTCTCTATCAAAAACTACCCCTCCTGCATCTGCGATCTTGTTGCAGTATTCATTTTTCGCCGAAAATATTGCCGTGTCATAGCTGACCTGTGCCTTCCCTGGTGCGATCAAGGCCGCGGCGATGATGGCCAGGACTATGCAATTTTTGACCATATTGGGGTGGTGGGCTGTTTGTCCCGTGTTTATAGCTGCTGCGCTGGGTGGCCTGTCCGCCCGCGGGACCCCTGCGGGGGTCTCTGATCCACCAGAAAGGGGAGGCCGGTGGCCGACCTCCCCAAGCGCCCTCAGAAGGGCAGCAGCCGCTGCAGCCGCGGATCGATGGGCGCCGACGGCTGCTCCCGCCAGCGCTGGTGGAGCACATCCTCCACCAGCGCTCCAAGGCGCGAGAGGGAGCGGGTGCTGCAGGCCTCACAGAGGCAGAGCAGGGACCAGGTGCTCGACCCCTGCAACCAGAGGCGGCGATGGGTGTGCGGATGGGCGTGCGAGGAGGCCATGGATGGCGCAGCGCAGGACGCTCCCAAGGCGGCGGGGCGGGGTCAAGGACCCGCGCAGCGGGCCTGGCCCGATCCTTGAGGCCGCCCCGCAGCGTGGGAGGGCCTGGGCGGAGCCCTGTGGGGGAACCCGGGAGCTGGTGGGAGAGAAGGGAGTTCCTGGCTCAGCCAGCCGGATGGTCGTCGAACCAGGCCTGAAGGTCACCTAGGCCGGTGAAATCGAGCAGATCTTCCGCCAGCTGTTCGAGCTGCTGCAGGGTCAGGGCGGAGAGCTGCACCCGGGTGCCATCTGCCAGCCCCCCAAAGCGCCGGCTGAGCTGGCGAATGGCCAGGGCAGCGGCTTCTTGCTGACGGCCCGTCTCCAGCCCTTCCAGCCGCCCCTCCTCCAGGATCTCCTGCACCGCACGGGTGTGGCGCAATTCCTGCAGCGGCAGACCAACGATCATCAGGATCTCCTCTCGGCTGAGCAGGGGGAACCGCTC
>JBIKTO010000166.1:0-5969 GCA_044348065.1 Cyanobium sp. | reverse complement strand
CTCCAAGAAGCCGGATGCTAGCTTCGCCCAGTTGCCGGTGTAGCTCAGCGGTAGAGCAACTGATTCGTAATCAGTAGGTCGCAGGTTCAAATCCAGTCACCGGCTTTCTCGACCGCCCGCTTCAGTGCCCAATAATCCCAGCTCTGGCGGGCGATCTGGGGAGGGGTCGCAGCGCCGACCCCGGCGCCACCGGAGACGGGGTCGGCGGTTTGTGCAACGCAACCAGGAGGGTGTTGGTCTTGGGCCTGCCTGGCACACCTCCATGGCGCAGGCTGGTGCCGGGCGCTGAAGACCTGGTGGATCTCAGTCAGGACAGGGCTGTGATTCCGGTGGGCGCTAGAGAAATCCCAGACATCACGCTGCGGAAAGGTTGCTTGACCCGGTGATGATCGTGGATCTCCTCTGCAGGCATCGGTGCAGCTGGACATTCACAGCGCACCAGCACATGTCGTTTCTCGACATTCAGCCTTGTGGCCCGACCGCTGCGCAGGCAACCATCGCTGATCAGCAGCGCCGCCGCGCCTGGTGAACGCACCGGCCTGACGGCCCGGAAGCCCATTCCGCTCTGCGGCTTTTATCCCCCATCACCCCCCGTGACCGATCGGGTGGCCTGCGCCCACCAACTCCAGCATGGCCCCAGCCACGTCCGCCGTGCGGGCCAGGATCCGGTCGGCTCCTGCTGCCTGCAGGCGGGCTTCATAGGCGCCCCGGCGTTCACGCTGCTCGGGCCCGTGCAGATGGGGGGGCGCCACCGCCAGGCTCCAGAAGCGCTGGTCGGGGTGTTGATGCCGGGCTCGCTGCACTGTTTCCACGTCGGCCACGGTGTCGCCCAGGTAGGCCACCGGCGGGGCCTGGGAACCCAGTCCGAGGCCCCTGGTGCGCTGCAGCAGCTCCTGGGCCAGCCGCAGCAGGCCGGTGGGATCGGGCTTGTCCGGCGCGTCGCCCATGGCGATGCAGGGGGGGGCCATCAGACCCAGGCGCCGTTCCAGCACGTAGCGCACCGAGGAGGGTTCGGCGCCGCTCACGAATCCCCACACGAGTCCCGCCGCCGTGAGCTGCTCAAAAAAGCAGGGCGCCACCAGCAGGGGCTCATCGCCGATGAAGCCCCGCCACAGCGCCGGATCGCCATCCGGGTCGCCGCCGAAGTAAAAGCTCCCGAAGACCTCCGCCAAGGCGCCGAGCTCCGGCAGGGGCGCCAGGCCGCCGCGGCGCAGCAGCTCCAGGGAGGCCTGCCAGTCGTTGTTCCAGAGGCCCTCGGCCTTGAGGGTGTCGATCGCCGCGGGATCGGGGCGCCAGCCGCCGTAATAGTGCACCGTCTCCACGATCGCCCGCCGGTAGCTGCCGGCCACGTCGCGGATCACCCCGTCGATGTCGAACAGGACGATCGCCCGGGGGGCCGCGCCGGGGATCCCGTGGTGCGGGGAGGGGGGGGGAACCAGGGCGGGCCGCACGCTCGGCTGGTACGTTAGTGGTTTGTCCCCCGCCCCTTGAGCAGCGCCGCCATGACAGCCCCAGAAAGCGCCGCGGGCGCCGCAGTCGACGTTGCCGCGGAGATCGGCGCTGAGGCGGTCACCACCGCCGCCGCGGTCACCGAGGGTCGTCCAGTGCTGCGCGGTGGCACGGCCGCCCTGGCCACCGCCACCATCGACGAGGACGGTGTTCCCTCCGGCTACACCCCCAAGGCCGATGAGGGCCGCTTCCTGCTGAAGATCCTCTGGCTGCCCGACAACGTCGCCCTGGCGGTCGACCAGATCGTCGGCGGCGGCCCCAGCCCCCTCACCGCCTATTTCTTCTGGCCCCGGGAGGATGCCTGGGAAACCCTGAAGACCGAGCTGGAGGGCAAGAGCTGGATCACCGAAAACGAGCGGGTGGAGATCCTCAACAAGGCCACCGAGGTGATCAACTACTGGCAGGAGGAGGGTCGTGGCAAGTCGCTGGAGGAGGCCAAGGGCCGCTTCCCCGATGTCACCTTCTGCGGGACCGCCTGAGTCGTCGCGTTCCAGCCGCGATCACCCGGCCGCCGCATCCCGCTCGAAGCGGGCGGCGGCCGTTTCCGTGTCCGGGCAGCTGATGAGCTCAGCCGCCACCTCCGGGCTGATCGTGAAGGTGTCGAGGCCTTCGGCGGCCAGGTGGCTCAACTCCTCCGCCCGGCGAAGGCTGGCCACCAGCAGGCGTACCGGTGAATCGCAGCCCCGCAGGCAGCGCTGCATGGCCACCAGCTCGGCGGCACCGTCACGGCCCAGGTCGTTGATCCGTCCCAGATAGGGGGCGATGTAGCGCGCCCCGAGGGCCGCCGCCACCAGCACCTGGGGCACCGAATAGCAGGCGGTGAAGGTGATCGGGATGGCGGCATGGATCAGCCGGGCGGCCGCCAACGTACCCGGCCGGTGAACCGGCAACTTGACCACCACCTGATCGGGGGCGAGGGCGGCGAGGGCGCGGCCGCAGGATTCCAGGGCAGCGGCATTTCCGCCCCAGGCCTGCAGGTGCAATTCCTGGCAGCCCAGATCAAGGGCCTGCCGGCTGAGAGCAGCGATTGACTCAAGTCGGCAGGGCACGTCGGCCCGCCGCAGCAGGGTGGGATTGGTGGTGACCCCATGAAACAGGCCGCTGGGAAGCCACTCTGCCCAGGCCCTGCGGTCGGCGGAGTCAAGGAACAGACGCAGGGCCATGGCGTCAGGGCCCTGCGACGGCTCAGCTGCCGCGGGCGGCCTGGAGGCGGGCGCGAGCCTGGGCCAGCGCCTGCTGGGCCTTGAACTTCTCGGGGCTGGAGGGCTGGCCTTCGAAGCCGGCGGCCGCCTGCTGGGCGGCCTCGAACTCCTTCTCAGCCGCGGCGGCGTCGATGCGACCGCCGAGTTCGGCGGCGTTGACGAGGACGGTGACCTCGTTGGCCTCCACTTCGGCAAAACCACCGCTGACGGCGATCGACTGCCAGGAGCTGCCCTCCCGCAGGCGCAGCACGCCACTGTCGAGGGCGGTGAGCATCGAGACGTGGCCGGTGAGGATGCCGAGCTGACCAGTGGTGCTGGGCAGGATCACCTCGTCGGCATTGCCGTCGAAGACGCTCTTGTCAGGGGCAAGAACGCGCAGGGAGAGGGTCATGGGGGGCTCCGATCAGCGGGGGGGAAACAGGGATCAATCAGCCCTTGGCTTCGGACAGGATCTTCTCGGCCTTGGCCTTCACCTGGTCGATGTTGCCCACCAGGTAGAAGGCGGCCTCGGGGAAGCTGTCCATCTCGCCGCTGAGGATCAGGTTGAAGCCCTTGATGGTTTCCTCAAGCTTCACATACTCACCCTTTTGACCGGTGAAGATCTCCGCCACGAAGAAGGGCTGGGAGAGGAACTTCTCGATCTTGCGGGCCCGATCCACCGTGAGACGGTCGTCTTCGGAGAGTTCGTCCAGGCCCAGGATGGCAATGATGTCCTGCAGTTCCTTGTAGCGCTGCAGGGTGCTTTGCACGGCGCGGGCGGTGCGGTAGTGCTCGTCGCCGACAACGCTGGGCTGGAGCATGGTGCTGGTGGAATCGAGCGGATCCACGGCCGGGTAGATGCCCTTCGAGGCCAGACCGCGGCTGAGCACCGTGGTGGCGTCGAGGTGGGCGAAGGTGGTGGCGGGAGCGGGGTCGGTGAGGTCGTCCGCCGGCACGTACACCGCCTGGATGGAGGTGATCGAACCCTCCAGGGTGGAGGTGATGCGCTCCTGGAGTTCACCCACGTCGGTGCCGAGGGTGGGCTGGTAACCCACTGCCGACGGCATGCGGCCCAGCAGGGCGCTCACCTCGGAGCCGGCCTGCACGAAGCGGAAGATGTTGTCGATGAACAGCAGCACGTCCTGCTTGTTCACGTCGCGGAAATGCTCGGCCATGGTGAGCGCCGAAAGGCCCACGCGCATGCGCGCACCCGGGGGCTCATTCATCTGGCCGTAGCAGAGCGCCACCTTGGATTTCGAGAGGTCTTCGGAGTTGATCACCCCGGACTCCTTGAATTCCTCGTAGAGGTCGTTGCCTTCGCGGGTGCGCTCACCCACACCGCCGAACACGGACACGCCACCGTGCTCCTTGGCGATGTTGTTGATCAACTCCTGGATCAGCACCGTCTTGCCCACGCCGGCGCCGCCGAACAGGCCCACCTTGCCGCCCTGGCGGTAGGGAGCGAGCAGGTCGATCACCTTGATGCCGGTCTCGAAGACCTTGGGCTTGGTTTCCAGCTCGGTGAGGCTGGGGGCGCTGCGGTGAATCGGGGCGGTGACGGTGGTGTTGACAGGACCACGCTCATCGACGGGCTCGCCGAGCACGTTGAAGATGCGGCCCAGGGTGGCTTCGCCCACGGGCACGGAAATGGGGGCACCGGTGTCGACGGCGGCCATGCCGCGCACCAGACCATCGGTGGAGCTCATGGCTACGGCGCGGACGCGGTGATCGCCGAGCAGCTGCTGCACTTCGGCGGTCAGAGCCACGTCCTGGCCGGCGGGGTTGCGACCCTCGATGCGCAGGGCGTTGTAGATCTTCGGCAGCTTCCCAGGCGGGAATTCCACGTCGAGCACCGGGCCGATCACCTGTCTGACGGTGCCTTGGGTGCCGGAGGCGGCGGGAGCTGCAGCAGCCATAAGAAGGAAGGAGTGGCGGGAGGGGCCTGCGGGAACCGTTCCCGCATGAAGCGGCGCAACCTTACCACCGTGAACGCCACCCCTGCCTGGGTTCGGTCAACCGCACGCCCCCACCCTGGGCGCAGGGACAGCCTCGGTCGTAGGTTGGCACTCGAAGGGCGCGAGTGCCAGATCGTCCTTCCGGGGTTGCCCTCCGTACCGCTCCGATCCCTTCCCAGGCCACCAGGAGATCCCTCCCGGTTGCTGGTCGGGCTCGTCGTGGCGCTAAGGCCCCCTTGCCATCCCGTTCCCGTTCCCCCGCAACCATCCATGGCTGCTGTTTCCCTCAGCGTCTCCACGGTCAAGCCCCTCGGAGATCGCATCTTCATCAAGGTGTCCGAATCCGAGGAGCGCACCGCCGGCGGCATCCTGCTTCCCGACACCGCCAAGGAAAAGCCGCAGGTCGGTGAGGTCGTGCAAGTCGGCCCCGGCAAGCGCAACGATGACGGCACCCGCCAGGCTCCGGAAGTGAGCGTCGGCGACAAGGTGCTGTACAGCAAGTACGCCGGTACCGACATCAAGCTCGGCACCGATGAATTCGTGCTGCTGTCCGAGAAGGACATCCTCGCCATCGTCGACTGAAGCTGACGCTTCGCTTCCACGTTTTCACCGTTCACCCTCTCGCGAATTCTCTCTTCCATGGCCAAGCGCATCATTTATAACGAGCAAGCCCGTCGCGCGCTCGAGCGGGGCATTGACATCCTCGCCGAATCCGTCGCCGTCACCCTCGGCCCCAAGGGCCGCAATGTGGTGCTGGAGAAGAAGTTTGGCGCTCCCCAGATCATCAATGATGGCGTCACCATCGCCAAGGAGATCGAGCTCGAGGACCACATCGAGAACACCGGTGTCGCCCTGATCCGTCAGGCCGCCAGCAAAACCAACGACGCCGCCGGTGACGGCACCACCACCGCCACGGTCCTGGCCCACGCCATGGTCAAGGCCGGCCTGCGCAACGTGGCCGCCGGCGCCAACGCCATCACCCTCAAGCGCGGCATCGACAAGGCCACCGACTTCCTGGTCAAGAAGATCGAGGAGCACGCCCAGCCGATCAGCGACAGCAACGCCATCGCCCAGGTGGGCACCATCTCCGCCGGCAACGACGAAGAGGTGGGCCGCATGATCGCCGATGCCATGGACAAGGTGGGCAAGGAGGGCGTGATCTCCCTCGAGGAGGGCAAGTCAATGACCACCGAGCTGGAGGTCACCGAGGGCATGCGCTTCGACAAGGGCTACATCTCCCCCTACTTCGCCACCGACACCGAGCGGATGGAGGCGGTGCTGGATGAGCCCTACATCCTGATCACCGACAAGAAGATCGCCCTGG